>CAMWRX010000003.1 GCA_947176765.1 uncultured bacterium | reverse complement strand
GCTCACGAAGGTGCCCCGGGAGAACCCGGAGACGCCCCCCATGTTCTGTATGCTGCTGCGCAAGCACTTCACCGGGGCCCGGCTGCTGGAGCTGACCCAGCCTTCCATGGAGCGGCTGCTGGACTTCCGCTTCGAAACCCTGGACGAGCTGGGGGACCGGGTGGAGCGGCGGCTGGTGCTGGAGTGCATTGGGCGCAAGTCCAACCTCATCATGCTGGACGGGGCGGGGCGGGTCACCGACTGTATGCGCCGGGCCGATGGCGACCTGTCCGTCAAGCGGCCCGTCATGCCGGGGCTGTACTACCAGCTCCCTGAGCCCACCGGGCGGCTGGACCCCTCCGCCATGGCGCCCGACGAACTGCGCTCCCACGTCCTTGCCAACGCCCCCGAGGGGGACGGCCAGGACAAGTGGCTGCTGGACAGCTTCAACGGCCTCTCCCCGCTGATTGCCCGGGAGTTGGTGTTTCAGGGCGAGGGCAGCCGGGAGGGGGTGGCGGAGCGGTTCTGCCAGCTCATGGAGCGGGTGCGGGCCGGGGACTTCACCCCCACCGTTTTGATAAAAGACGGCAAGCCCATGGACTTCACCTTCATGCCCGTCCTCCAATACGGCCCCAAGGTGGAGCTGCGCCGCTACCCCACCTTCTCCGAGCTGCTGGATGACTTCTATGAGCAGAAAGAGGCCCAGGAACGGGTGAAGCAGCGGGGGCAGGACTTCATCCGCTCCGTCACCCAGGCCCGCAACCGCACCGCCAAGAAGATCGTCAACCAGGAGGGCGACCTGGCAAAAAGTGCCGACCGGGAAACGTTGCGCCAGTACGGAGACATCATCACCACCAATTTCTACCAGATGAGCAAGGGCCAGACCGTCCTGCGGGCCCAAAACTACTATGACCCGGACGGTAAGGACGTGGACATCCCCTTAGACCCGCTGCTCACCCCCCAGCAGAACGCCGCCAAGTACTACAAGGACTACAAAAAGGCCCAGAAGGCGGAGGAAATGCTGACCATCCAGCTGGAGAAGAACCGCCGGGAGCTGGACTACCTGGACAGCGTTTTACAGATGATCACGCTCTCCGAGGGCGACCGCGACCTCCAGGAGATCCGCCAGGAGCTGATGGACAACGGCTACCTCAAGCAGCACAAGCGTAAAATGACCGCCAAGGGCCGGGTAAAGATTGCCCACGCCAAGCCCATGGAGTTCCGCTCCTCCTCCGGCCTCACCATCCTGGTGGGCAAGAATAACAGCCAGAATGACCGCCTGACCACCAAGGACGCGGACAAGCGGGATCTGTGGCTCCACGCCCAGAAGCTCCACGGCTCCCATGTCATTCTGAAAACCGGCGGGGCGGAGCCGGACGAGCAGTCCCTCACCGAGGCGGCCATGCTGGCGGCCTGGTTCTCCCAGGGGAGGGATTCGGGCCAGGTGCCGGTGGACTACACCCCGGTGAAGGTGGTCAAAAAGCCCGCCGGGGCCAAGCCGGGATACGTGATCTACAACACCTACCGCACCGTGTACGTCACCCCGAGCGAGGATTTTGTGCGGGCGCTGCGGGACGGTAAAAAGAAAGAGGGGACGCCATGACAGAGATCATGCCCAGCGGCGAGCTGCGCCGCCGCGCGGCGGAGTTCATCGCCCAGCGGGGCCAGTCCAACGCCCGGGCCTGGCCCCAAGTCGGCAAGGACATCGCCCTGGTGGATGAGGACGGCCCCGCAGGCTCCCTGCTGTTTGCCTGCCATACGGACGAATCCATGTCAAACCCTCTGGGCATCGTCCACGGCGGCGTCACCGCCTCCCTGGTGGACACCTGTATGGGCGTCACCTGTACCGCCCAGTGCGGCGGCGTCCCCACCCCCACCATTACCATGACGGTGAACTACGCCCGCCCTGTCCCCCTGGACGCGGACATCCTGGTGCGTACCCGCACCGTCCGGGTGGGGAACACCTCGGGGCAGATGCAGGCGGAGGTGTTCCTGGCCGGCAAACCGGAAGAAGTTTTGGCAACAGCCGCCGGGGTTTACGCAATCAGACGGTGAATATAAAAAACCGCGTCCATAGGACGCGGTTTTTCCTGTTTATACGCTCATTTGCTGAAGCAGCATCCCGCTCCGGGGCTGCACGGTGACCCAGTTGCCCTGGGAGATCAGGGGCTTGTGCTGGTCGGCGTCGGTGCCGTCCGCCCGGATGATCCACCGGCCCGCGGCCAATTGGATGGCGTATCCGTGCCCCGTGGCGTTGTAGGCGACAAACAGCCGCTCCCCGCAGGGGCCGCCGCCCTCCACCTGGAAGGACACCACCCCGTCCCGGTGGACCTTGCGCTCCACAATGCGCTCCCCGGCCTTGGCGGACTTGTCGCACAACCCGGGCAGCGACTTGCGCAGACGGATGAGCTGCCGGTAGTAGTCCGTCAGCCCCCCAAAGGTCCAAGCCCGGTGCCAGTCCAGCTTGTTCACGTCAGGGGAGGACTTGTAGCTGTTGTAATCCCCCAGCTTGGTGCGGCCAAACTCCTCCCCCGCCTGGAAGAAAATATTCCCCTGGCAGGTGAAGCAGATGAACGCCGCCAGCCTGTTCTGGGCCAGCAGATTGTCCTGAGGCTGCGCATAGGAAGGGGTTCCCGAGGCGCACAGCGCCAGCTTGTCCCACAGAGTGTAATTGTCGTGGACGGACACATAGTTGATGATCTGCCCGCAGGATCGGGGTTGGAAGTCTCCCTCGCCGCCCATCCAGCCCGCGGCGGAGGCCAGTATCGTCTCGCCCAGCCCCATGGCTCCGTTGACAAAGCCGGGCTGCTCCCCGTGGAAGCAGTCGCCCTTGACGGCGTCCCGGGTGGTGTCGCAGAAGATGGCGATATCCGGGTCCAGGCGCTGAATGTTGTATTTCAAGGCCGAGGCGGTGTCGGGCTCCATGGGGGAATCGTTTGCCCGCCAGGGCTCGCCGTACACCAGCTTTTCCCCCGGGCCGAACTCGGCGTCCAGCGCCCAGCGGATGCGGTTCATCAGCTCCACCGTCAAAAGGCCCATTAGGTCGAAGCGGAAGCCGTCGATGTGGTACTCCCGCGCCCAATACAGCACGGAGTTGAGAATATAATTGTCCACCATGGCCCGGCCCGCCGCCACGTCGTTACCGCAGCCGGAGCCGTTGGACAGCGACCCGTCCGCCCACCTGCGGTAGTAATAACCTGGCGCGGACCGATCCAGCCAGGAGTCGGCGCCATGGGTGTGGTTGTACACCACGTCCATCACTACCCGCATCCCGTTGGCGTGAAGGGCCTGGATCATCTCCTTGCACTCCCGGATACGGACGGCTCCGTCGGACGGGTCGGTGGAATAGCTGCCCTCGGGTACGTTGTAATTCAGCGGATCATAGCCCCAGTTGAACTGCCCCTCGTCCCCGCCCTCGTCCACCGAGGCGAAGTCGAAGATGGGCAGAAGCTGCACGTGGGTGACGCCCAGGGAGCGCAGATGCTCCATGCAGACGGGCAGCCGCCCGTCCGCATTCCGCCAGGGAAATGCCTTAAATTTTCCCCGGAGCCGCGCCGGCACGCCGCTGTCCGCGTCATAGGAAAAATCCTTTACGTGGAGCTCGTAGATGATGCGCTCGGGCTGGGCCGGGGGTGGGCAGTCCAGCTCAAAGCCCTCCGGATTGGTGCGGGACAGATCCACCGCCATGCTCCGGGCCCCGTTGCGGCCGCAGGCCAGGGCATAGGGGTCGGCGGTACGGGCCGTCCCGGAGGCCGTCTCTACCTCGTAATCGTAATACACTCCGTGGAGATCTCCCTCCACGATTACTGTCCACACACCCCGCTCACCGGGAGCCAGCGCCAGCCGGTCGTAGGCGTCCGAGACGCTGTCCCGGTATAAAAACAGCTCTACCCGGACAGCTTCCGGGCTCCACAGCTTAAATACCGTCCGCGCCGGGGTACACACGGCGCCCAGGTCGCTGCCGTCGTAGGCATACCGCCGGTCAAATTCTCTATCGTATCGCGTTGTATATTCCACGCTCATTCCCCATAACCAATGTGCTTATTTGTCAGAGCTGCCCGGTATTCTGTACCAGCCCATCTAATATATTGATTTTTAGCCCTTCTGTCAACGGGAAATTCGAAATTCTTGCCTGTTTTTGCGAAAAAATGAAAAAAGCATCCAGCCCGCTCTGGGGGCCGGATGTTTTTTCGTCATTCCTCTGCTTCCGGGAAATAATCGCTTAGGAAGGTGGACACGGCCGTCCAATACAGTCTCGGATCCGTCCCCACCGACGCCGCGTGGCTGGCGCCGGGCATCCACAAGAAGCTCTTGGGGCACTTGGCCGCCTGGTAGAGCTTGCCCATCATGGCGGGGGGCACAAAGTCGTCCTCCACGCCATGGATGAAAAACGTAGGGGTTTTGGATCGAGCCACCGCCCGGATGGGCGCGGCGTCCCGCAGGTCAAAGCCCGCCCGGCGCAGCGCCGTCTTGCGCAGCGAGGCAAACAACAGTCCCGAGGGGAGGGGGACTCGGGTTGGCAGCCCCTCTTGGAAACGGCTCAGCACATGGCGGGCCTCGGCTTCAATGGTAGTGTAGGCGCAGTCGGACACGGCGGCCTTTACCTGCTGGGGCAGAGCCCCGCCGGTGGCCATAAGCACCGTGGCCGCGCCCATGGATACGCCGTGGAGCACGATCTCCGCCTCCGGATCCTTGCGGACAATATAATTGCACCAGCCCACCAGATCCAGCCGCTCGTCATAGCCCCAGCCCACGTAATCGCCCTCGCTCTGGCCATGGCCCCGCTGGTCGGGCATCAGAACGTGCCAGCCCAGATCGCTGTAGTGCCTTGCAATAGCGCCCATGGACTCATAGGTGTCATGATAGCCATGGACGCAGACGGCCCAGCGGTGGCAGTCCTGACGGCCCGGAACCAGGGCGGCCCATAAAATGAGGCCGTCCAGCGCCTGGATGGTGGCCTCCCGGAAGCCCTCCCGGCCCCGGGCCCAAAGCCGGCCCTCATTCTGCGCCGGGTTGCCGTCCTCCTGCCCCGGATCACGCGCCTGGGGCAGCATCATCTGACTATATAGGTAATTGCCCAAGGCGGCCCAGCCGCCGGCTACGCCGGCCCCCGCCGCCGCCAGCCCAAGCAGTCCAACTGTTGTTTTCTTCTTCATAGCGGCCTCCCATTTGTTTTGTCCATCATAACCCCCGGATGCCGGCGCGTCAACAGATAAGATGTAAAACCTTTGTAAATCCGGGTTTCGCGGCGGGGGAGTGTGCAACGTTTCCTGAAATACCTGTCCATTTATCAGGTCTTTTAAAAAATTTTGCCGCAAAAAATCCTCTTCCACGGCCTTGACTTCCACGGTATGGCGTGGTATCTTAGGGAACGAAATCGAACGTGCGTTTTAAATTAAGAAAGGAGGTTCGACACGTGAACGACCACCGCTCCAAAGCAAACGGTCCGCCCACCCAGGCGTAGCCCCGAGGACCTAACCGATGCCCAGTGCCCAGACACAAGCGGCAGCACAAATAAGGGGTGCCTGCGTCGAACCCCTGCGCGCCGGAAGGGCCATTCTCACGTACCGAACCGGGCTCTCCCGTAACGGGGTTCTTAGGGGCGCAGCCCCTAAGCGCGTTCTTTGGTTACTTTCTCTCGCGTGAGAGAAAGTAACGCCCCCGGCAGGGGCGTACCTGCCAGCAGGGCAAAAGCGGGAAAACAAAAGGACCGTCATTCGCCCTGAGGGCGAACGACCGGTCCTGGCGGTCTGCCGACCGCCTTGGTGGAGGAGGATGGATTCGAACCATCGAAGGCAAAGCCAGCAGATTTACAGTCTGTCCCCTTTGGCCACTTGGGTACTCCTCCATATTCAGTTGGGCGGAAGAAAGGTGGAGCTGGTGGACGGATTCGAACCCCCGACCTGCTGATTACAAATCAGCTGCTCTACCGGCTGAGCTACACCAGCACAGAAGCCTTCCGCATTCACAGCGGAGCTTATTATAACAGCAGGAGGAGGATTTGTCAACCATTTTTCAAAAAGATTTCAAAAATATGCGGAAGGGAGCGGGAACGGGAGGAGTGGGGCCTCCGGCTCCCCTGGAGTTCCGGTGTTCTCTGTGCAGGGGGGAGCTGTACCCGGGGGATCCCTATTTTGAGCTGGAGGTTGGGGCGGTCTGCGAGGACTGCCTGGGCCGCTACGCCCGGAGCTATTTCGCCCACAGGCTGCGCCGGGTGGGTAGAAGTGAAAAGGAGACATTGTGACACTATACGAACTATCGCTGGAATATGAGCAGACGGCGGCCGCGCTGCGCAGCCGCATCGTGGAATTGGAGCGCGCCAGCCGGGAGGCGGGCAGCGAGGAGCGCAGGCAGCAGCTGGACGGGCGCATCCGTCCCCTGCGCTCCATGTACCGGGATGTGCGGGCGGTAGCCCGGCACCTGGAGCGCTACTATGAAAAGCACGCCCCCCGGCGCTCCGGGGGCATTCCCACAGACCACAGAAGGAGGGCATAAGCCATGCGAACCATCTCTTACGACAACACCTTCGGCATGGTGGATTTGGCGGTGTACACCAACCTGATGGCGGAGGACAACAAGGATCAGATCAACCGCCTGAAGCGCAACCTGACCCATGCTTTGCGCCAGGACGTGACCGAGCGCCAGCGGGAGTACATGATCCTCTATTACGGGCGGAACATGAGCATGGAGGCCATTGCCAAACAGTGCGGGGTGAACAAGTCCACCGTATCCCGCACACTGAAGCGGGGCCGTCAGCGGCTGTACCGCTGCCTGCGCTACGGCGCGGCGAATCTGCTGGAGCAGGCGGAAAGTTAAATATTTAAGTGTTGAAAACTGTCCCCGGCTATGGTATGATTCCCCAAACGGCCCGTGAGCGGGACCGACTTTTGAAAACCGAGGTCATATCATGAACTATCAAGGGGTATTTTTCGACTTTGACTACACCCTGGGGGACTCCACCCCCGCCATCGCCGAGGGCTACCGGCTGGGCTTCGCCGAGCTGGGACTGGAGCCGCCCACGGTGGAACAGGTGCGGCGCACCATCGGGATGACGCTGGCGGACGGCTACTCCCTCATCACCGGCGATCACGACCCTGAGCGGCAGGAGGTGTTCTACCGCGTATTTCAGAACACCGTGGGGGTCAAGGGCCAGGGACAGGGCCGGAGGATGATGATCGAGGGTACCGTCCTCCTCCCGGGGGCCGTGGAGCTATTGGGGGCGCTGCGGGACGCGGGTGCGCGCACCGCCATCGTGTCCACCAAGCCGGGGGACACCATCCGGCGCATTTTCGCCCACCAGGGGCATTTAGATCTGCTGGATCTGGTCATCGGCGGGGACGAGGTTCACCACGCCAAGCCCCATCCCGAGGGCCTGCGGCTGGCCCTGGAAAAGCTGGGCCTGCACGCGGAGCAGGTGCTGTTCTGCGGGGACACCGTCATCGACGCCGCCACCGCCCAGGCGGGGGGCTGCGACTTCTGCGCGGTGCTCAACGGCACCACCCAGGCCCCCGCCTTCCAGCCGTTCCCCTATGTACATATCGCGGAGGATTTGAGCGACCTGCAAAACTGGCTTGAACTGTGAAAAAACGCCCCCCGGCTCATGCCGGGGGGCGGCCGCGTTTAATTGGCGGGGGAGGGCTCGGCCGAGGGGACGTCCAACAGCTCGGACGCCGCCTTCGTGCTGAAGGTCACAGTGATGGCGTAAACATGCTCATAATCGTGCTTGGCCAACTCCCTCGGCATACCGAAATAGTCTACGCTATAGGTGCTGAATTCGCTTTTAGACGTGGCAACTTGGAGAGCCAGGGGGATTTCCTGATCCAGCTCGATAGAGGACATATCGGTCAATACGGAAGTGGCGAAAGCCATACCGGAGGTGCCGTCCGCCTTCATGGTGAACTCCTGGGCAAAGACGCCGCTGCTGTCCTTGCACGCCATCCGGCCGCCTTCGGTCATCTTGCCAAAGGTCAGAGCAATTCGCCCTGTGCCATTGGCTGCCTCTTGGGCGCCATGGGTCACACACTCCCACTCTCCATTCACCAGCTCATAGGCCCGGAGCCGGATGGACTGTGCCCCGGCCACGTCAAAGTCAAAGATACGATAAGCCGACGGGTCGATGTCCAGCAGTTCCATCAGGCCGGCCTCTTCCTCGGAGAGCTGGACGGGCTGGATGTTCATCGCTGTATTTTTGTCTTTCTTCAAAGCCGCGCCGCAGGCGGTGAGGGTCAGCGCCATCAAGGCCACCAGCAGCAGAGAGAGATATCGTTTTGTCCACATAGGACACACCTCCGTAAATCGTGTCGAACTTTGTCTGTGGACATCATAGCACAAAACTGGCGGCGTGTCTACCCGCACAGTGATTAAGAAACAGGGACGGAACCATTAAGTTCCGTCCCTGTGGGTTTTATTCGGCGTAGGCGGCCAGGTACTCCTCGCGGGTCAGCATCAGGTGGCGGATGCCGTTCACCGTGCCCGCGTCCCGGAAGCCCGCTGCCAGATGGGCCTTCCAGGCGGCGTCCCTGGTGGTTTCAAAGTAGTTGTGGATGCGGCTGACGCCGCAGTCCCGGAAGGCGTGGTCCAGCATCAGCGCCAGAGCGGGCGCGGCATAGCCCCGGCCCCGGTAGGGGGCGTAGATCACAATGCCCATGTCCCACCAGTCCGCCGACATTGTGTAATGAAAATTCACGTCGCCGATCCACGCGCCGTCGGATTTCCGCCGGATGTAGGCGTAGAACCGCTTCGGCTCCTGTCCGATCCAATGGGCATGCCAGTCGGCCCACTCCTCCTCCGGGAAGTCGATGCAGCCGGTGTCCCGGTGGTAGCCCGGCCAGGGGTCGTAGCCCGCGTTATAGGCCATGGTGGCGGGGTCGGACATCATCCGCTGGTAGAACCACAGCTCGTCCAGCTTGGGGACATACAGCTCCAAGTCCATAAGGGTTACGCCTCCGCGTAGTAGTTGATGAGGCACCCGGCCAGGATGATGTCCCGCGCCCCATGCGGCTGACGCCGCCCGGGGGCCCCTGATTGATCTCAAATTGGCAGAAATGAATTCTGCCAATTTCAAGGTTTTGCTTCGCAAAACGCTTGTACGCGCATAGCGCGTCCCGCCTTACGGCGGGTCCCGGAGCGGGACATCATTGCGCGTAGTAGTTGATGAGACACCCGGCCAGGATGATGTCCCGCTCCTCTCTTGTCAGTCCGGGCAGGGACAGGGTGACGCTGGTTTCGCCGCCTTCCCGCAGAATGGCGGCCTGGATTGTCTCGCCGTCCCCCTCCAGCAGGGCGCGGACGCCGGGGATGTAGACCCGGTCGCCGGGCTGGAGGTTCAGCTCCGCCAGGCCGTCGGCGGTGAAGGGGAGCATTCCCCAGTTGACCACGTTGGAGCGGTAGCGCTTGGTGGCGTACTCGCCCGCGATGTTGGCGCAGCCGCCCAGAACCCGCTGGCAGGAGGCGGCCTGCTCCCGGGCGGAGCCGTCGCCGGGTTTCAGGGCCATCACCAGGGAGCCCAGCCCTGTGCGGGCGGGATCATAGCCGGCCAGTGCCTCTTTTACCTCGGGGGCATCCGGGTTCTCCCGGCGCAGCTTCTCCACGGCCTGGACAGCCTTGGCACGGGGGACATATTGGGGATCCTTCCGGGAGAGGGCGAACTCAGACAGTTTTAGGGGGTTGGATCGGTAGGAGGAGGTCTCCCCGGAGGGGATCAGCTCATCGGTGGTGGTCACGGGGTCATAGATGGCGGCGCAGCAGGTGAGCAGCAGGTTGTCCGGCAGGGGAATCTGCTCGGGCCAGTCGGCGATGTTGGGGCCGAACACCAGCTCGGACTCGGGCTGGGGCTTGCCCACGCCGAAGTACACCCGGGATTTGTAGGCGGAGTCGTCGTAATTCCACTGCTCGTCCGCCCGGTCGGCGGGGATGTCGGGAAGTTCGTCCGCGCCGGTGAGCACCCCGCCCATCCGGGCGGTGGCGGCGATGGACCGGGCGTCCATGAGGGCCACATAGGAGATCTGGCCGTCGCCGGGCTTACTTCCCTCCCGGTTGGGGAAGTTGCGGGTGGAGTGACGGATGGAGAAGGCCCCGTTGGCGGGCACGTCCCCCGCGCCGAAGCAGGGCCCGCAGAAGCAGGAGCGGATGGACGCCCCCGCCGCCATGAGCTGGGCGATGGAGCCGTCGCGGGTCAGCTCCAGGTTGATGGGCATGGAGCCGGGGTAGCAGGACAGCCAGAAGGCATCGGAGCCGATGGCGCAGCCCTTGAGAATCTCGGCGGCCCGCTTCAGGTTCTGGTAGGTGCCGCCGGAGCACCCGGCAATGACGCCCTGATCCACGTGGAACCGGCCGTCCACGATCTTGTTGGTGAGAGACGGGGCGTTCTTCACGCCAAGCTGCTCCGCCGCGTCCACGTCCACCTGGTGGAGCAGGTCGGCCATGTTGGCCTTGAACTCACGGATGGTGTAGGCGTTGGAGGGGTGGAAGGGCAGGGCGATCATGGGCTCCACCTTGTCCAGCTCCACGGTGACCACGCCGTCGTAGTATGCGCCCTCCGCCGGGGCCATCTCCCGGTAGCTGTCCCCCCGGCCCAGCAGGGTGAGGGCGGTTTTGGTCTGCTCATCGGTCTGCCACACGGAGGACAGGCAGGTGGTCTCGGTGGTCATCACGTCGATGCCCGCCCGGTAGTCCATGGAGAGGCTGGCTACGCCGGGGCCGAAGAACTCCATGACGGCGTTCTTCACCGCGCCGTTTTTAAAGGTAGCGCCCACCAGGGCCAAAGCCACGTCCTGGGGGCCCACGCCGGGCCGGGGCGCGCCGGAGAGGTAGATGGCGACCACCTTGGGATAGGCGATGTCGTAGGTTTTTTTCAGCAGTTGGCGGGCCAGCTCGGGGCCACCCTCGCCGATGGACATACAGCCGTAGGCGCCGTACCGGGTGTGGGAGTCGGAGCCCAGGATCATCTTGCCGGGGGCGGCGTACCGCTCCCGCATATAGGAGTGGATGACGGCCTGGTGGGCGGGGACAAACTCGCCGCCGTACTTTTTCGCGGCGGACAGGCCAAAGACATGGTCGTCCTCGTTAATGGTGCCACCCACGGCGCACAGGGAGTTGTGGCAGTTGGTGAGTACGTAGGGCAGGGGGAATTCCTTCATGCCGGAGGCCCGGGCGGTCTGGATGATGCCCACGTAGGTGATGTCGTGGGAGGCCATGGCGTCGAAGCGGATGGACAGCCGGTCAGAGCTGTTGGAGGTGTTGTGGGCCATGAGGATGGTGTGGGCCATGGTGCCCTCCCGGCCATTGGGGGTCTCGGCGGGAACGAAGCGGCCGTCTTGCCAGCGAACCGGGGAATTGTTAATGGTAATCATGTGTATCTCCTCTCAGTGGGACGATTTGCTTTAGCATAGCAAATTGCGGGGGAAAAAGCAAGGCGGACAGGGGATTTTGTAGCGGGCAAACTGCACAAGAAAATTTCAGGCCCGAAAATTTTCTCAAATTCTCCCTTTACAACGGATAAAAATCCTGCTATACTGTATGAGCGCTTAAAGAAATGCGCCCGTAGTTCAATGGATAGAGCGTCAGATTCCGGTTCTGAATGTTGGGGGTTCGAGTCCCTCCGGGCGTGCCACGTCGGAGCAAGCTTCATATCGCTTGCTCCGACGTTTTTTGCAAAAACGCCGGAGTGCGCTCATTCCGCTGTTCCTCCTTTCCCCACAAAGCCTGAAAGGCGGCTTTGCCGTGGGCGGGCCTTTGGCCCGCTTAGGCCTGGGGCGGCTTTGCCGCCTAACGGCGGGGGCCCCATTTTGTCAAGGCTGGGAAAGCATGTTTACCACATTGAGCCAATGAAGCCGACAAATTTCCACAAGAAATTTGCCGGCTTCCCTTTTTGTGGACATTCCATTCGGTGCATCTTTTTCGTCAATGCAAAATAAAAATAAAAGGACTGCCATAGGTCGTCCGCCCACAGGGCGAATGACAGTCCCTTTGGCTTTCCGCTTTTTGAAGGCCAGAAAACATTTTTGCCACATTGACCCAAACTCGACAGGCTTCGACGAAAGCCTGTCGAGTTATGTTGCTGCTATGATTTTGGCGTACGGCTAAACAGTAACGGCTATTGGTCAAAAGCCTCAAAAAAGCCGCGTACAAATTGTGCAATCAGCAGAAAACGCTTTTTAACCGTTCCTCTTCTTGACATCTTTTCACAGAGAGGCTATAGTAACTGTAATTGAACCGTTGGAATGTTACCAGTTCGCTGGGCTTGACCAACTTCGTCCGGATTGATTCCTGTGCGCTTTAGACGGCGCGGGAATATCCCTTCGAGGTTGGTTTCTTTTTTCGAGGGGGTGGGAGCTTGCGTGTGAAAAAGGTCATCAACAACAATATCCTCTGCGTGGTGGACGACAAAGGCCGCGAAATGATCGTCACCGGCAAGGGTTTGGGGTTCAAGCGCAAGCCCGGTGAGCGCATCGACCCCGCCTTGGTGGAAAAGACCTACCACATGGAGGGCAAAGCGGAGCAGCGCAAGCTGCGGGAGCTGTGCGAACAGATCCCGCTGGAGCATTTGAGGCTGACGCAGGATCTGATCGAATACATCAAAAGCCAGATTTCCGTGCCGCTGAATGAATCCCTGCTCATTACGCTGGCCGACCATATTAGCTTTGCCATCAAACGTAAGCAGGACGGTGTGGAATTTGCCAACCCCCTGGAAGGGGCGATCATGAGCTACTATCCCACCGAGTATCACCTGGGCCAGCACTGCCTGCGGGCCATCCGGCAGGAGACTAAGACCGACCTGAACTCCAGCGAGGCCGCCTTCATCGCCCTGCATATCGTCAACTCCGAGTTGAACACCAGCATGAGCGTGATGTATGACATCACCAAGCTGATTCAGGGAGCGCTGGATGTGGTGGAATATTACTACCAGAAGAAGTTCGACCGGGAATCGTTGGACTTCAATCGGTTTATCGTCCACCTGCGGTATTTTGCCCAGCGGCTGTTCCAGGCCGCGCCCAGCCACCCGGACGAGTATGACGACGAGTTCCAGGAGATGATCCGGCGCAGCTGCAAGCAGCATTACAAATGCGCCCAGCACATCGCGGAGTACATCCGCAACGCCTATCAAAAAGAGGTGTCCGACGCGGAGCTGATCTACCTGACCATCCACCTCAAGCGCATCAACCTGGGAAGTAAACAGCGGGATCGTGACTAATTTTCGAGCGGGACTCATATTTCATCCACGGGAGGGGAATCCTGTGGGTGGAGTACAGGTTTTACATATTTGCAAAACCTGAAAAAATACAAGGAGGCGTATCTATGAAGGACAAGATCTTTGGCGTATTGCAGCGGGTGGGCCGTTCGTTCATGCTGCCCATCGCCCTGCTGCCGGTGGCGGGATTGCTGCTGGGCATCGGCAGCTCTTTCACCAATCAGACCATGCTGGAGGCCTACGGCCTCACCGGCGTGATCTACGAGGGCGGTGTGCTGTACACCATCCTGGACATCATGAACCAGTGCGGCAGCGCGGTATTCAACAACCTGGCGCTCCTGTTTGCCATGGGCGTGGCCATCGGCATGGCAAAAAAGGAGAAGGAAGTGGCCGCCCTGTCCGGCGCTATCGCCTATCTGGTGATGAACACCGCCATCTCCGCCATGATTACTGCCCGGGGCGGCGTGGAGGCTATGGCGGCTAACACCACCACCTCCACCCTGGGTATCACCACCCTGCAAATGGGCGTGTTCGGCGGCATCATCGTGGGTCTGGGCGTGGCGGCGCTCCACAACCGCTTCTATAAGATCCAGCTGCCCCAGGTGCTGTCCTTCTTCGGCGGCACCCGGTTTGTCCCTATCGTGTGCACCATCGTGTTCGTGGCCGTGGGCATCGCCATGTTCTTCATTTGGCCGGTGGTGCAGATGGGCATCGCCGCCCTGGGTGACCTGGTTCTCCGTTCCGGCTACGCGGGCACCTGGATCTACGGCCTGCTGGAGCGCGCCCTTATCCCCTTCGGCCTGCACCATGTGTTCTATATGCCCTTCTGGCAGACCGCCATGGGCGGCACCGCCGTCATCGACGGCGTGACCATCCAGGGCGCGCAGAATATCTTCTTTGCCGAGCTGGCCTCCAAGAGCACCGAGGTGTTCTCTGTTTCCGCAACCCGTTTCATGGCGGGCAAGTTCCCCTTCATGATTTTCGGCCTGCCCGGCGCGGCTCTGGCCATGTACAAGACCGCCAAGACCGGGAAGAAAAAGGCGGCGGGCGGCCTGCTCCTTTCTGCCGCCCTCACCGCCATGCTCACCGGCATCACCGAGCCCCTGGAATTCACCTTCCTGTTCGTGGCCCCGCTGATGTACGCGGTCCACTGCGTGTACGCGGGCCTGTCCTATATGCTGATGCACATTTTTAACGTGGGCGTGGGCATGACATTCTCCGGCGGCGTCATTGACCTGACTCTGTTCGGCATCCTCCAGGGCAACGCTAAGACCCATTGGATTTGGATCCCCATTGTGGGCGCGGCGTACTTTGTGGTCTACTATTTCACGTTCTATTTCATGATCACCAAAATGAATCTCAAGACCCCCGGCCGGGAGGACGAAGGCGAGGAGACCAAGCTGTTCACCCGCTCCGATTTCAAGGCCAAGACCGGCGTGGGCCCGGACGGCTCCTCCGGCCCGGCGGTATCCGACCCCGTGTCCGCCCTCATTCTCAAGGGCCTGGGCGGCAAGGCCAACCTGTCCGACGTGGACTGCTGCGCTACCCGCCTGCGCGTCACCGTGGTGGACGCAGGCAAGGTGTCCGACGGGTTGCTGAAGCAGTCCGGGGCTTCCGGCGTGATCCACAAGGGCAACGGCGTACAGGTGATCTATGGCCCCCAGGTGGCGGTGATCAAATCCAATCTGGTAGACTTTATGGACACACCCGAGGCCGACCTGGTGGATCAGATGGAGGCCGCCGCGCCTGCCCCCGCTCCCGCCGCGAAGCCCGCCGCAGAAAAGAAACCGGACGCCGTGCTGTGCGCCCATATGGACGGCGCCGTGGTGCCCATGGCCGAGGTGCAGGACGAGGCCTTTGCCGCCTGCGTGCTGGGAGACGGTGTGGCCATCGAGCCCAGCAGCGGGAAGCTGTTCGCCCCGGCGGACGCGGTGGTGGATAACCTGTTCGACACCAAGCACGCCATTGGTCTGGTTACCGACGGCGGCGTGGAGCTGCTGCTCCACATCGGCATCAATACCGTTCAGTTGGGCGGCAAGCACTTCCAGTCCCATGTGGAAGTGGGACAGAAGGTGAGGAAAGGCGACCTGCTCATCTCCTTTGATATGAAGGCGATCAAGGCTGAGGGCTACCTGTGCACCACTCCCATGATCGTCTGCAACACCGACGATTACGCCAGCGTGGCGGCGCTTGCGGACGGCCAGGTCAAGGCGGGGGAGCCCCTGCTGGAGGTCAAGGGGTAAGCGCCCGGTTTAGTGAATCATTGAGTGTGAATGCTGTCATAAAAGGGCCCGGTTTCCGTGGGAAACCGGGCCCTTTTCGCAACCGCCGGTGGTCATATAAATGGCCTACTGCATCCTGGATCAGTCCGCTGACAACAGCCAGCCCAGTTCTAAATCCAACTTGGCCAATTCCACGTCAGGCTTGACCTTCTCGCCGTGGAAATCGCTGCCGCCGGTCTGATGGAGTCGGTATTTTTTCGCCAGATGGAGGTAGAATTCCTGCTGCTCCGGCGTGTATTTCGGGTAAAAACATTCAATCGCATCCAGGCCCCAGCCCTTTAACTGCTTCACCAGAGCATCCAGCTCGTCGTTCGGCAGCCCCATCTGGTAGGGGTGGGCCAGGGATACCACCCCGCCCGCGGCGTGGATGGCCTCCACGCAGGTGTGGGCGTCCGCCTTGAACCGCGTTACCTTTTTACGGAATTCCTCCGTATCCAGGTATCGGTCAAATGCCTCCCGGTTGGTGGGGACATAACCATGCCGCACCATCACTTGGGCGAAGTGGGGGCGGGCGATCACTTCACCGCCCGCCAACGCCTCCACCTCGGGAAGGTCGATTTCCACGCCCTTTTCCCGGAGAAAGTCCACAATTTTGTATTTCCGCTCGTCCCGGCCCGCCCGGAATTTCTCGCAGAGCCGGGACAATTCCGTGTCCCCATCCCGGAACCCATAGCCCAGGATGTGAAAGCCGGGGTACTCTTTGGCGCTCAGCTCTACTCCTCGAATTACCCTCAGCCCCAGGGCCTGCCCCGCCACCATAGCCTCATCCACCCCGGCGATGGTGTCGTGGTCGGTAACGGCCAGTACGGACAGGCCACGCTCCTTAGCCAACTTTATGAGTTGGGCGGGCGTGTACTGCCCATCCGAGGCGGTGGTGTGGGTGTGGAGGTCGCACAGGATACTCATACTCCGCCCTCCAGCGCCGCCATGAAGGCCGCTTTGTTCTCCTGAGGAGTGGTGGTGGGGCGGCCCAGGTCGTCCCGCGCCCCTAACGCGCATTTCACCTCAATGAAGGTGAGCTGGTTAGACATTTTTGCCGATTCCAGCGCCTCATCCAACGCTTCCGGGCTGTCCACTGACACCGCTCCGGGATAACCGCAGGCCCGGGCAATGGCAGGCAGATCAAGCGCCCCCGCTACCGTGGGCATACCGCCCACGGATTCGTGGGCCTCGTTATTCAATACAATATGAATGAGATTGACAGGCTTATTCGCCCCAATGAGGGCCATAGCCCCCAAGTGCATCAGCGCCGCGCCGTCTCCGTCCAGGCACCACACCCGCCGATCCGGCTTTTGCAGGGCAATCCCAAGGGCGATGGACGAGCTGTGGCCCATGGAGCCCACGGTGAGGAAATCCCGACCGTGATCCTGGCTCCGGCTCTCCCGCAGCTCGTACACCTCCCGGCTGGCCTTGCCGGTGGTGGACACCACCGGGTCGCCTCCGGAGGCGCGGAGGATGTATCCGATGGCATCTTCCCGCGTCATGGGGTGGGAATTTCTGTATACGGTCTTGCCGCTGTACTCAAGCGCGCCCTTGCGCACCACAAAGGCCGCCTGCTTCCCCTGGGCGAACAGGGCACGGTACTCGTCCAGCTTGGCCTTTACCTGTTCTTCGGTGGTGTTTTTGTCAATGACATAGGCGGGGATATTCAGGTTTTCCAGCAGGGACAGGGTGATCTCTCCCTGGAACGCATGCTGGGGCTCGTCGTGTACCCCCGGCTCCCCCCGCCAGCCCACGATAAACAGGCAGGGAATGCCGTACACTTTCTCGTTCAGCAGGGACGCCACCGGGTTCACAATATTGCCCAGCCCACTGTTTTGCAGGTAGACCACCGGGGTTTTCCCTGTGGCAAGGTGGCAACCCGCGGCCAGGGCTACGGCGTTGCCCTCGTTGGCGGCGATGATATGATGGTCGGAAATGCCGTACTTATCATAAAGGTATGAACACAGCGCCTTTAACAGGGAATCTGGGACGCCGGTGAAAAAATCAAATTCCGTTAAAAAGTCCAGGGTCATTGAGACTCTCTCACTTTCCGCTTGAACTCGCTGGAGGACACGCCTTGTGTATACTCAGGCTCCACAATGGTGCCGCCCCACTCCGCCATGATGTCGAAAGCCTTCTGGCGCACCGCCGCCAGCGGTCCTTCCCGCCAGTCGGTGCCGTGGACCATGATGTCGGGGCGATAGCGGCGCAGATTGGCCTCGTAGTCTTTCTCCGCCTGCTCAACCACCACATCCACACCTTTGAGATTCTCCAGCACGACCTTCCGCTGGTCATAATCCATATAGGGCTCCGGCTTATAGGTGCGGATGGCATCATCACTAAACAGGCCCACCATCACTCTGCCAAGAGAGGCCGCCGTTTTGATGATGTTGATGTGCCCCGGGTGGATAATGTCAGCCGCCATAGGCACATAGACCAGCTTGGTATAGGGCTTGCCTGCCGCCTTGATGCGCTCCCGCACCGGCCAGTCCAAAAAGATGTCAGGATTTTCCGTGGCATACTCCGGCATGAGAGGTTTTGCTGGGGACTGGCAGTGATGAACACAGCCGTGGCACAGCGTCCCCTCCAGACAGTCGTTGAGGAACATCCGCCGGACCTCCTTCATCTTCTCGCCGTACCAGCCCTCCTTGAGAGAGACCTTGTTCAAATCGGCCACGATGAGCATATTTTCAAAGTCAGCGTTCTCCACGGAGAGGTAGCCCTCACAGGTGACGCACAGGGCATCGAAGGGCAGATTGCAGCGGCGGGTCTGCTCTGTGTCGTAGGTACATTTGAGCAGATGATCGATTTCGGGCATATAACCGCCCTGGTTGTAGACATCTTTGAACACAATTTGATCGGCCAGCCCATCAAACACCTTGAAATAGTCGTCCCGGGTGTGTTCCGTGTACCGGGTGAGAATGCCGGTAATGTAAATTTTGAAATTTTTTCCGCTCTCTTTACGGTACTGGTTCAAGTATACCAAGTGCTCAAATACTTTGCCAAAATCATCGTGACCGTGGATAAACGCATACAGTTCCCGTTCCGGGGCATTGATGGAAAACTTCACGCTGTCCACCCCCGCGTCCACCACTGCCCGGATACGTTCCGGGGTGGCCAGGGAACCATTAGAGGTCAAATAAACGTAGGTATAGCCAATATCCTTGGCCAGCTTAATATACTGAGGCAGCTCGGGAACGATGAAAGGCTCGCCGGTGGCATACATCCCTACCTCTCGGGTGCCCAATTCGTAGGCTTGCCGAAGGACACTCTCCACCATCTCGGGGGACATCTTGCCCACCTTGCGTTTCATCTTCTGATGAGCGCAAAACAGGCATTTGTGGTTACAGGCGTTGGAGAGCTCCAGCAGGAAATTGGTGGAGGGAAACGGCGGCTCTAACGTGTATAGGTCGCTTCGGTCAGCCTTTTTTAGGGCAACCCGTTCTTGAAGGTCCATAGATTTGTCCTCCTTCATGTTTGTGTTTGCATCCTTTTCAGCCCGAATAATGAGTGTGTTCCCCCATCCGAAGGGAAGGGAAACCCTGCTATTCTTCTGGGATAAGCGTCAAGATCTCCTTGATGGGCATACAGAAGCGTTCGTCGGCCTCTTTTGCCCGGCGGCAGCGCAGAATGGTTTCTGCGGTCTTTTGCATAGCGGGGTAGCCGCTGCGAATCAGGTGATTGGCGTAAATGACCACATTGATACCCCGCTCTTTCCACTCGTCCTCGGTGACCGAATTAAAGGAGGTGGGAACCACAACCAGCACCGTGTGTTGATTTTTCTCCCGGAAGCGGCGGCAGAACTCGAAAACCTCGTCCGGCTCCTTCTGCCGGGAGTGGATCATGATGCCGCCTGCCCCGGCCTCCACGTAGGCAAAGGCCCGCTCCAATGCGTCGTCTATGCCTTGCTCCAAAATCAAACTCTCGATGCGGGCGATAATGATAAACTCCTTGGTCTTCAGTGCCCGCTTGCCCTCGGATATTTTGTGGCAGAAGTTGGGGATGCTGTCCTGCTGCTGGCCGGCCTGTGTGCCAAACAGAGAGTTGCGCTTCAGGCCAATTTTATCCTCAATAATGACTGCGGACACGCCAATGCGCTCTAAAGTTCGCACGGTGTAGACGAAGTGTTCCGTCAAACCGCCGGTGTCGCCGTCCAGAATGATGGGCTTGGTGGTGACCTCCATAATCTCATTGATGGTGTTCATCCGAGAGGAGAAATCCACCAGCTCGATGTCCGGCTTGCCCTTAGTGGTGGAGTCGCAGAGGGAGGACACCCACATCCCATCGAACTGCCGGATGGCCCCGTTTTCCATCACCGCCGTTTTTTCCGCAATCAGGCCAGTGAGTCCGTTGTGGGCCTCCATACAGGTGACCAGGCCCTTTTTTTCAATGAGCCACCTCAGCCGCCCCCGGCGCAGGTCAGGGATAGACAACTGAGAGCGGGCCGCAGCCTCCAGCCGGTCGTACTCGTCATTGTGGGAGTAGGGGAACTCCACCAACTCCCCGCCATACTCTGCCAGCAGACGCAGGCACTCTTCCCGCACAGGCTTCTGGAAACCCTCCCGCCAGTCGTCGCCGTGAACTACATAGTCTGGGCGCAAGGCACGCAGGGGCTTGGCGTAACCGATGTCATCCTGCTCGACTACATGGGCCACACCCTTCAAACCGGCAACAATTCTCATCCGCTCCGCACAGGTAAGCATGGGGTAGCGTTTGTACGCGGCTACCACCTCATCGGTGAGTACGCCCACCGTCAGCTTGCCCAGCTCTGCCGCCCGGCGAATAATCTCTATATGTCCGCCGTGGATGATATCTGTGCCGATGGACATGAAAACGGTCTTTTGTTCAGCCATGTCAGCCCTCCGTTCCAAACACCGTCTGATACAGGCGAGCTACCTGCTCCTCTGGCGTCCACTGCCCGTTGTTGTCCAAGACCAGATCCGAGGAATCGGGCAGTTCCACTTGGAGCCCAACCCCAGCTACGTTGTCCGCGTTTCGGCTATACAGCCCCTTCTGATCCCGGTGACGAAGGGTTTCCATAGATGCCTGTATGTACACCTCAAAATAGCCAGGGATATTTTCACGGTTCCATTTGCGCACACTGTCGAACATGGAGATGGTACAGCAGATCACGGTGAGGCCCTGTTTTGATAAAAGCGCGCAGAGTCTGGCATAGTTCATAGCTGCTTTTCGACGATCTTCAGACGTATAGCCTAAGCTTCCTCCAAAAACCTGGCGCAGTTCATCCCCATCGAGAAATACAACATTTTCTCCCGCTTCTTTTAATTGTTGGAACCAAAGCTGTCCAATGGTTGTTTTTCCCGCGCCGGACAGGCCGGTGAGCCAATAGACCCTATTTTGTGCCATTGCTAATTCACACCCTTTAAAGAACAAATATCCCTGCAGTGTCTCAATCTGTATATACAGCCAATTTCATAAGTCCTGGCAGCTTTCCTCCGGCGCAAGCTCCGGCTTAATCACGTTTGGAAAAACCAACTCACCGCGCTTGCCCACTTGCCAAACCATGACCATATTTTGAAGCAGATGCTGCCTCAATTGTTCCTCGGACATTTCTCCCCACTTCTTTCCGTTCTCAACATAGTCTTTTTCAAATTTAAAGGGGAACTTGAACAAAAATGCCACATCATGATCATCCATAGGACATTCGTCAAAATTAAATGCCGGATAACCAAAGTGCCGCAGAAGGGGATCAAAAAAGATTTGAAGCCGGCACTGGTCAAACGGAGACAGCACCGCATCGACATTCCGATGCAGGGGAGCGGTATCAAACCCAACAACGGCAGGCTCCCCATTAATTCCTTCGCGCACCTCGTCGTCGTTCAGCATATTGGGATCATATGGAACATTGAGAACTTTGCATAGCGCCTGGCAGGTTTCCACCGGATGCAGTTTTGCGTCTTCAAGGCGGTATCCATAGTAATTTTTACGCAATTGGGGGTGCATAGAATAACCAATTGCCAACGTCTGTGTAATGAATATGCTGCCCTCCCGTTGGTATATCCTCCCCACAGTTTTGATTGGATCACGAACACTATTCAGAACCGTTATATAAGGGAAATCCAAGATAAGCGGGTTGTGGATATCAACCGCATTCACATGGGGCTCCCAAAGGATCACTGGCACGATACGTGGATTCGCACACTTATTTCCCTGATAGTACTTATAGATAAAATATGCGCGGAATAGGGTTGGGAGTGTAAACTGACTAAGGGGCAGATCTTTCAGCCAATGAATAAAATCCGACATATCCGTAACGCCCCATTGAATGGACAGATGGTGGTATAAATTTTCCAGCTCGCTAAGTGTATACACCCGGTCGGTGTTATTCATCACTTCCTCTGGAAGATTTGTTTCGAATAGGGGATGGCCATTGACATATGTATAATAAAACAAATCAGCGCCATATCTCATTACGATATAGCGGTTATGATCAAGCAGATTCAACCCAAACAACGTACCGCTATAGCCGCGCTTATACCAAAAACAAATGCGCTGCATCTCTTCAATACGAAGGCGCTTCGGTTCCATTGCCGCGTAATCAATTCCAAACCTTGCCTTGAAATCCAATGGGTACATCTCTCGCTCGGTTCCAACCAGAAAAACAAATTGTTCATTCCCGCAAAGCTCTTCCAAATCGGCATAATATAAGAGCAGGGAGAATGCGTCTATATTGGGATAATGCAGATAAATATGATTATCACCGGCAAAATCTTCACTGCGCCGAACATTATCTCTCAAAAAGCGGAGATTATAAACATTGTACTCATTCTCTAAAATGATGGGTTGATCTAAATGTTCAAAAAAGTACCGGGTTTCTCTGTCAGAGTTGACTTCCATTGGCGTAAAACGATATTCATGCTGGTCAAAGCAATAAAACAATTCTTCCGACAGGGGAAACAGCAGATACCGATTATCGCGCGGCTGCACAAACTCTTTCGAAAAAAGAAACGGATATTCGGCTAGAAAAGAGGCGTTTTTCCGATAATTCTCCTCCATCTCTTCTAAATTAGGACTCCAAAACCCCACTTTCAAATCATCAAGAATGTTGATATCCTGTTGATCCTTGCCATATGCCTCTGCCAATTCCATAAAACCGTTTTCAAAATCCCCCTCGGTAATTTTGCGCATCGCATCTCTTATATCTGCCATTGTTATTCCTCCCGGTTACAATATCCTCCAAGTGGCTGTTTACTCTCATGCACATATTCACTATGCAAGACGCCAATTCGATGAATAACCTTCTCTTATTGATCCAGATACTGAATCATCGCTTCCGGCAGTTCATAATCGGCGCTGTTCAAAACGTCCTCTAATTGTTCCAACGAGGAACAGCTGACCAGTGCTGTTCCATCCAGTGAGTTCGATGTAATATACCCCAAAACCACATCTGTAGGAGTGCAGCCGGTCTTTGCGCGATAGGCGTTCAGTTTTTGCAGCTTCTCTAAGTTTTCCTTTGTCAGCATCCGATGCTTCAGCATAGGGTCCAACTGCTCGACTCCCACTGCACAGGCCTTTTGAAAAAAGCCTTTTGCCTGGGAAGTGTACGCCATGGCAATGCAGCTGTGATTCCTGCAGTATTCTGCCGTATCCTGGTCCATGTGTGTTGTTGTAGGGTCATCCCACATGGTTTCGGTGTAAGAAGCCATCGACCACCAGGTCTGAACAATGCGAATCGGTATCAAACCGTGACGCTCTGCATAGCTGTTTGCCGCACAAATTCGTTCACATTGCCAGTTGCACACTCCAATGCTGCTGCATTTTCCAACTTCGGCAATTTCTTGGAGGCTGTCAACAATTTCCTCTACAGGCCGTTTTGGTTCATCCCGGTGCAGAAGATAGATATCAATATAATTCGTTCGCAATGCTTCCAGGCTTTCTTCCAGTTCGGTCAAAAGCGCCTCGCGAGATAAATTGATATAAAACCGTTTCCCTTGATTTGATACGCCGCCTTTTGTGGACACCACAAGTTTATCCCGGCAATTCCGTTGCTCCATCCAGCGGCCTAAAAATTCCTCACTTTTGCCGCGTCCATTCTCCACCCATTCATAATAATTCCGCGCGGTGTCAACCAATGTTCCTCCTGCATCACAAAAACGGTCCAGCATAGCGGTGGCAAGCTCATCAGATACCCGTGTGCCAAAGCGGCTCACGCCTAAACCTATTTTGGAAAGCCTTTTTCCTCCGGGCAGCGCAATGTACTTCATAATTTACTCTCCTTTTGTTTTGTGCGCCCGGGTGGGACTGCATATAAGACCGTTTCCGCAACACTCAAATAGCTGCGAAGATACAGACGGTACTCCGGAACCCATTGTTTCAGGCGCAGCGGAATTTCCCAAAAATCCTGCTCCCGATGATACACCGCTATTGCGATCAGCGGCTTATCCCGGCAAATGATTTCTTGCGCGCCGGTCAACAGACGGGATTCCCAACCCTCTACATCTATTTTTAAAATGGTAGGATGAAGCTGTGCCGCAAAGCTATCCAATGTAGTACAAGATGCCTCATCCTCGCCATCCTCTCGGATCACGGAGTTGCTCCCATCATAGTTGCGGATTCGAACTGTGCCAGCCTGTTCCCCTAACGCTACATGTTGAATCATCATCCGCTGACGGAATTCTCTGGGACACGCATCCTCCAGCATATAGACGTTCTGTTTGTCTGGCTCAAAGACCCAATAGGAAGCAAACCGACCCTGACACCGCCGGGAAAATTGGCGAAAGATTTCTCCGACATGAGCTCCACAATCCGCAAAAACCTCGTTCTCGCCCAGTGAATAAATGTCGTTGGCAAAGTACTGATCTTCCATGGGGAAAGAGGGGATATGCTCATACAAATCGCACCACAAAAAGCGCAATATGGATGACAGCGTTTGCCTTGAGCATTCATCTTCCAGCATTTCGCAGACTTGATACAAAAAATCTTTATTGTTCCAAATCAATTCCCGATTTGGTGAAATAAGCAGCGGCTGGTTTTGAAATAGTGTCCGGTCTTCCCGCAGCTCATACAAATGGAATATGGAATGACATCCCATCTCCATCAGCCGCGCCTTGATTTGCTGATATGTGTCTTCCATCTTCAGCAGGCAAACAACTACAGTCGCATCCTCTACCCATACTCGATTGGGTTCGTGGACACAAACTCCCATGATTTTCCGCCCCTGCTTTTGAGGGGACATATCAAGGAAACATTCTGGCTCAATTCCCCGGCTGCGCAGAAGTTCTAAAAACATCAAGCCGCAATATCCGGCGCCGTAAATCACCAGGCGGCAATTGCTGTCAATCTGAACGGGCAAAGAGTGTTTCTCCTGGCCGGCTCCTCCGAAACAAGTGTATTCCCATTCTTTTTTTGTCAGCATAGCGTTCCCCATTCTCTATAAAAATGGATACAGATCATCAAACTCCGCCGCTTTCAGAGAACCATCCGGCATCACCCGGGAGGCAATCTTCGGTGCGATTTCCCCAAACTCCTGCACGCGAACCTGGCACACAAACGGCCCTTCTTGTGCCAGGATCTCCTGAATTTTCTCCTCCAAATTATCATCCGCAGTGAGTTCACAGCTATTTAAACCATACGCCGCCGCCACTTTGCAGAAATCCGGTGTCTCCAGGCCGCTGTCCGGGCCGACACCCAAGAACCGGTCGTTCATATAGTTGTGCTGATTGTGCCGGATCAGCATATAACCGCTGTTTTGGTATACAAATAGTTTGACAGGCAGTTGGTTATAGTGCAGCGTCGCAAACTCCTGTACGTTCATCTGCACACTGCCGTCCCCGGACAGGGCGATGACCTGCCGGCCCTTTCGGACGGCGCCGATGGCTCCAGCCCAGAAACCCATGGCGGACAGGCCGCCGGAAATTAGATACCGCTGACCGTCCTTCAATTCCCAACTCTGGGACACGATATTGCATACGCTGCCGGTGTCCACCACGACATCGCATTCAGCGGGGGCGCACTGGGAAAGCAGCTTGGTAAAATAGTAGCTGTTCAGAGGCTGCTCCTTGGCGTAGCTTGGCAGCACATTGGGGTATTGGCTGCGCATCTCCTGGCAATGGGCTAACCACGCCGAGTGATCCGTGAACTCCACGCTGGAGCTGCACTCATTAAGCTGCTCCAAGAACGGCTTTAACTCCATGCACAATTTCAAATCCACAGGAACGTCCGGCTTGTCCAACTCTTTCTGATCAATATCCACCATCACTTTATAGGCGTTCTGCCCAAACCGCTGAGGATAATAGCCTGTGGTGGAAATGGACAGTCGGCTGCCTAAAATCAACAGGTAGTCGCACTGCTGGATGGCAAAATGGGACGCACGATCCCCGTAGCTGCCAGGGCGGCCTACAAAATATGGCGAATCAGAGGCGATCACATCAATGCCGCCTCTGGAAGTGACCACGGGAATTTGAAGCTTTTGGCACAGTTTGTTTAGCAGCGCAGCAGCCCCGGAAGTCCTAACACCGCCCCCGGCCAAAATCAGCGGCTTTTCTGCGCGGGCCAACCTTTGAGCAATTTCCTGCAAATCGGCCGCGGGCATTTTTGCTCCATCGGACGGCCGATACCCTTCCATTTCCTCCGGGACTGGTTTGTTCTGCACGTCTACCGGGACGTCGATCCACACCGGCCCCGGCCGGCCCTCCACCGCCCCGAGCCAGGCCCGCTCCATGACCTGCCGGATGTCCGCCGGGTCCAGCACGCAGGCGAAGTATTTCACCATGGGGGATACGATGGGTTCCAGATTCAGGCTCTGGGTGCCGTGCTGGCGGATGCCGGTGTCCATCTCATAACGCACCAGGCGGGAGTTGGCCTGGCCGGTCAAAACAAACATGGGAGACGAGTCCACAAAGGCCCCCGCCACACCGGTGATCGCGTTGGTTGCCCCCGGCCCAATGGTGGCAAGGCACACACCGGGGATACCCCGGGTCCGGCCATAGCAATCCGCCGCCATAGCCGCCGCCTGCTCGTGGTGGCAACAAATCGCCTTGAGCTTGCTGTTGCGCTGGAGCGCGTCCGTCAGCCACATGGCGGAGCTGCCCGAAACCATGTAGACAGTATCGCAGCCCCTTTCTTGCAGGAAATTGAAGATGTATTCGGAGACGGTCATTCCATCGCTTCCTTTACTGATAACTGTCCAGGCACCGTTTGATGCAGTCCTGTAAGTTTATTTGGGGCCGCCAGCCAAGCTGCCGGAGTTTTGTGGTGTCTGGCACAAAGGAATCTGTCTGGATCTCCGGGGAAAGCGGCCCAATTACATCTGCGTTGCCAGAGAGCTTCGCTATTTGCTCTGCCAACTCGAGAATGGAGCAGGTATTGTCCTCATTACCCATATTGTAAACAGTGCTTTCCCCTCTCAGCAGCACATAGAGCAGCCCGCTGATAAAATCCGACAGATAGCAATGGCTTCTAATCTGGGTTCCGGGACCGTTCACTTGAATTTTATGCGTTTCCTTTACTTGGCGTATGAAATCCGTAAAATACCGTCCCGATGTCAGAGATTCTCCGGGTCCAAATATGGAAAATGGACGCAATATGCGGCAGTCAACCCCATATTCTTCCTTGTAGCGCGCGCACAACAATTCTCCGGCCAGCTTGCTGTTCCCATAAAGAGAGCTCACTCCGCTTTGTGCCAAGTCGCGGGCACCCTCCTCCGGGATTCTCCCAGACCTCCGCCGGTAAACTTCCCCACTGCTGAAAAACACCAGCATCGAATGGTCCTTCCGGGCACGTTCCAGCAGGTACTGCGTGGCTAAAATGCTGCAGTCCACAATGCCAACAGGGTCGGCACAGATGGCTCGCTGGTTCGCCGGGCTGGCCGCGTGGATCATGATATCCGGGTGAAAATCCTCAGGGATAAAATTTTCGCTCAATGTTCCCTCGGTCCAATGGACGCAGGGGGCAGAAAAGACGGCTTCCGTGCCGGTTCGGCGGAACAGCTCCACGTCAAGGCCTAATGACAGCTGGCTGTCCAGCCAGCACAGTGCTTTTGCCAAATAACCACCGATAAAGCCGGTCGCGCCGGTGATCAATATCCGCTTGTTTTCCAGGTGTTTCCATGGAACCGCACACGCTGCAATTTGTTCAAAGTCTTGGTATAAAACATTCTGATTCATAGTTGAAATTTTATAACCCATAAAACACAAACGACAGATGATGCATATACGACCGCAGATAGACGGAATACCCCGCCCGCAGCATCAACTCCGGCACTTCCCAAAAGTCCCAGGTCTTATGATACCCTGCAATCATCAGCTTTGGATGCCAGCACCGGATCGTCCCTTCCGCTCCGCGCAGGGCGGCCAATTCAGAGCCCTCAATGTTCATCTTGATCGCCGTGGCCTGCCGCCCATCCAGAAGCTGGTCAATGGTGGTCGCCTGCACCTGCGTCCCGCCATAGGCTGCCGCAAAGCTCCCCGGCCCGTGGAGGGCATACAGCGGGATACTGGTTTCCTCGCTCCATGCCCCGCAGCGGGAGAGCGTGACCTTTGCCCGCAGCTCCTCCGGCAGTTGAGCCGCAAACTGCTCCAACCGCTCATAGTTCGCCGGATCCGGCTCAAAGGCATAGTAAGCGCCGATGCGCCCCCCGGTCTGGGCCAGCATATCCCGCAATGTCTGCCCATCAAACGCCCCACAGTCCACAAAGGCCTCCTCCGGGGAAAGAGACACCAGATCACTGGGAAAATACTTCTCCTCCTGGGGCAAGGTCGGGATCTCCGGCCCCTCGCCAAACAAGCGGAACATCAGGATATTTGCAAAAATCTCCTTGGACTGCTCATCCGCCAGGTGTTCATCAATGCGCACGATATTTTCCTGGTGCTCCAGGATACAGTCCACATCCGGGCAGGAGGGAAGATTGCCTGTATTGTCCCCATGGAACAGGGCAAAACAGCGGCGCAGGGCAATATAGTCCACGACATTGGCGCATCCGCAGTCATGCAGCCGCTGGTGAACCCCGCTGTGCCCGCCCTGCCGCAGCGCTTCATCAAAGCTGCGGCAATAGGCCTGACCATCTGTGTTGATGCATACCAATACCAAAATATTGCTTCCAAATCTCGGCGTCAGCTCCTGGGGCGGGAGGACATCAAGCCCCATACATACGGTTCCCCATTTTCCCGGTGCTCCATCGGCAAAGCACAGGGGCTGGATGCCCGCCCTTTGCAAAGCCAGGAGCAGCGCGATCCCGCTGCTCCCCGCGCCATAAAGGACGATCCCATCATAGCGGGCCAGGGCTTGATTCAGCTCATCCACAGTCTGTTCCAGTTGGGGCCTCTCCCGCTCGAACCGGGAAAAAATCTGGCGGATCACACTGCTCATTGGGCACCTCTCCAACGGTTCCACATATCCTCTGCCGCTTTCTCCGGGGACAGGCCAAAATAATCCAACTGATAATCCCTGGAACCCGCCAGCATGGCAAAAGAGTCCGGCACGCCATACCGATGAAACACCGGCGGATATTTCCCGTGTTCCATCAAAAGCTCCGCCACGGCGCTGCCCAGGCCGCCGGTGATCCCATGCTCCTCCATCGTGAATACAGCCCGATGCCCACCGGCACAGGCCAGAACGGCTTCCTCATCCAACGGCTGCACGCAGGGCACACTGTAAAGGCTCACCGAACACCCGCGCCCCTCCAAAAGCTTGCGCGCCTGTACCGCTTCACGCAAAATTGTCCCACAGGCCAGGATGGCAATATCCGTCCCTTTCGAAATGGGAATGACCTTTTGCACCGGAACATCCACCACCCCCTCGTGGATAGGGGCGTCCACGCTGCGTCCAATACGGATGTAGGCCGGGCGCTGACGGCGGTAAGCGGTCAGCATCACCGCCTCCATCTCCGCCGGGTCAGCAGGGCAGTATACGTCGATGTTGGGGAATGCCCGCATCATGGCAATATCCTGGAGTGCATGGTGAGTGGGGCCTGCCGTGCCATAGGCAAAGCCGCCGCCTACCCCAACCAGGATCACAGGATTCTCCTGATAGCAGACGTCCAGCATGATCTGCTCCGCGCTGCGCAGGGTCATGAAAGACACCACATTGTAGGCAAACGGCTTCATCCCCATAGCGGCCAGTCCGGCGGAGAAGGACACAAAATTCTGCTCCGCAATGCCAACATTCACAAAACGCGGGCCAAACTCGGCCTCAAACGGCTCCATGACGGAAAAGCCGGTATCCCCAATCACCAGCATGACCTTCGGATCCTCCCGGGCAAGGCGGGAGATTACCTGTACAAATGTGCTCCTCATTGGCTCAATTCCTCCAGCGCCTGGGCCAGCTGCTCCTCATTGGGAGACTTAAAATGCCATTCCAGGCGATTCTCCATATACGACACGCCCTTGCCCTTTACCGTGTTGGCAATCACCGCCGTGGGGCGCGGATCGCCGTCCAGGCCGACCCTGGAAAAGAGCTCCTCCAGCGCGGTGTGGTCGTGGCCGTCGATACTTATCGTGTTGCAGCCAAAAGCCCGGAATTTCTCCGCCATATCGCCCATATTCAACACCTGCTCGTCGCTGCCATAGGATTGCAGGCGGTTTCGGTCTACGATCATCACCAAGTTATTCAGGGAGAACCGGGCCGCGAACATGGCTGCCTCCCAGACGCTTCCCTCATTGCACTCGCCGTCCCCCATCAGCACAAAGACCCGCCCATCCAGCTTCTGGAGCTTTTTGGCGTAGGCGATCCCCGCGCCCACATTGGCCCCGTGTCCCAGGGAACCGGCGGACATCTCCACGCCCGGAACCACAAACCTTCGGGTGTGGCCCGCGTAGTTTTCCCCATCCACCACATGGAGCGCCAGATCCTCCATAGGGATCAGGCCCGCATAGGCCAGCGTGGTGTAAAAAGTGGCCGCGATATGTCCTTTGCTCAACAGAAAGACATTGCGGTTTGGGTCATCCAGGTTGTCCGGCGTCAATCCCAGGATTCTGGTATAGAGTACCGCCAGAATATCGGCCGATGAGTAGCCTCCCCCGATGTGGGAATCCCGGGTGCGGCACAGCGTCCCCGCCACGTGCATCCGAACCGCCCGTGCAAATTCCTTTGGATCGTTGATCGTCATGATGATTTCCTCTCCCTGCGGTGGATTTCCTCCGCGGCGTCCAGCCCGCGGCCCACCGCCTCATCCATATTATAGTACCGAAACTCAGCCAGCCGTCCTGCGGCATACAGGTGGGGGACCGCCGCCAGCATCTCCCGGTAGCTTTGATACAGCGCCTTTGAGTGCGCTGTCAAAACAACGTAGTATGGTTCGTCCTCCGGGCGTTCCAACGGGCCGGGCAGTTCGCCGATGACCAGCGTTCGGTCCGCCTCTGGCGAATTGCCTGGGAGATACCGGTAATCGGTCTGCCTTGTCCACGGGAACTCCGGCTCCGGGTAGTACATCGACAGGCAGGGCAGCCCATCCTGTGCCCTGACCTCCCGGGCATCAAACCGCAAAGTGCGGTAGGGAAGCGGCCCCAGCCGATCAGAAAAGAGCCGGTCCAGCGGGCCCGTATACAAAACCGCATCCCACTCCCGCCCGCTTTTCCAGACGATTTTTCCATCCGAAATGCCCAGCAGCTCCAGGGCGTCCGCATTTGTCACGATTTCAATGCGGGGATGATCCAGCATGGAGCGGAAAAGGGCTGTAAAACCCTCTGTCGGCATGAATTGAAAGCGCTCGGGACGGAAATCCAGGCGATCCTCCAAATACAGCGGAGCCCGGGCAATCACCTCGGGCAGCAGTTCTTCCGGCCGGAGACCCCACTGCTTCTGGTTATAAGGGGCACAGTCACAGTCATAGAGCCGCTGACCTGCCATCCGGAGGAGCGGGTCGTCCGCCGACAGCAAGTCTAACACCGTGACACGATCCCTGCCGCCCCACCGGCGTTTGATTGCCGCCAAAGCCGCATCCGCCTCGTTTGGAAGCAGCCCCCGCAGCGTTGCGGGCTGGAACGGCATGGGGTGGCTCTCTCCCTCGATCCACACCCGCAAGCCGCATCGAAAGGGCACCCACTGGGCAAAGGGAGACAGGAAATTCCACACCCGCTCCTGATCTGTAAAAAAGACGTGCGGGCCATATACATGGTACAGGATGCCGTTTTCATTTCGCTGGTCAAACGCGTTGCCGCCAACATGAGAGCGGCGCTCCACCACGGTTACCTGCCAGCCATATTCCGCCAGACGGCGCGCGGCGCTGGCCCCGCAGCAGCCCGCGCCGATAATCAAGGCTTTCATACCTGTATCTCCGTGCGGTCAATATAGTATTCCACCTGCTCCCGGCACAGCTGCACCGCAGGGAGGTGCGCAAGCCCGTTTTGAAAAGCGGCGGCCTGGGCCAGTGTTTCTTCCAAGGAGCAGATCGGCTTCCAGCGTAAAATCTGCTGTGCTTTATCGCTGTCCAGCCGGAGTACCTCTGTTTCGCCGGAGCGGCCGCTCTCCTGCTTTTCATATTGTGCATTGGGGAAGTGCGCTGCCAGAAGCTCTGCCACGTTTCCCACGGTCTGAAATCCATCGGGCGCGGGGCCGAAGTTGAACGATGTATCGCCGTGCAAGTGCCCCTCTGTCAGAGCCTTACCCAAAGTCAGATAACCCCAAAGCACATCCAGCACATATTGCCAGGGACGGACAAAGCCGGGATTGCGCAGCCGCGCAGGCACTCCATTGCTAAAGCAATCCAGCAGGTGGGGGAGCAGCCGTGTCATATTGAAATCCCCACCGCCGATGGTGTTGCTGGCCCGGGCCGTTGCCACGGCCATTTCAGGGAAAGAGCGGCAATAGCACTGTGCCGCCAAGTCCTGGCAGGCTTTGCTGGTGGAGTACGCCTCGGCCGCGCCAAAGGGATCGGTTTCCCGGCACGGCTGCCCATTCATTTGCTGGGCGTAGCATTTGTCGCTGGTGACCACCACCGTCGGGATTCTTCGCCCGCTGCTGCGGATCGTCTCCAGCAGCCCCACGGTGCCCATCACGTTGATTTCAAAAATATCCGCCGGATATTCATAGGAGCCGTTCAAATAGGAGTGGGCAGCCAAATGGAATATCAAATCGGGCTGGAAATTGGCGACAGCCCGCTGAACTGACACGCGGTCCCGGATGTCAGCTGCTGCCTCACCCGCCATGGGAGGTTTTGCCCGTTCATATAAGCACCCAGGCCGGGGCGGCAGCGCGAATCCATAGACCTCCGCCCCGAGGGCGGACAGCAGCCAGCACAGCCAAGTCCCCTTGAACCCGGTATGCCCGGTCACCAGGACTTTTTTATTTTGATAAAACTCCCGCACCCGGTATTCCCCGCTTTCTCAGGACGTTTTCCGCCACACCTGAAACTTTCCAAGAGAGGAAAGAAGATTCTGCGCCTGCTCATTCTGCTGAATGTCAAAAAACGCGAGCAATTGGTCGGCCGCCGGTTTCCACGCCTCGTTCGTCAGGGAGGCCGTCTTCTCCAAATTCATGCCCTCTTTAGATAGGAATGCTTCCAAAGCGTAGTCCGTAATGATGCGCATTCCAAGGCTTTCTTTCGGGTCATGGGCAAATGTGCCTTCCTGCGGCAGTTTACCGATCAATGCGGCATTTAAATTGCCCAAACTGAAAAAGTTTTCATATTGAGTAATCAGCAGTCCGTCGCTTCTCAGCCGCCTTGCGGCTGTACGCAATACGGCGCGCAGATCTGTACACCGCCCCAGGTTACTGCCCACAATGGCAATATCGTATTGCCCACTCAGCACCTGCTCTTCCTCGTGCAGCATCCCACTGTGATGGAAAAGTCCTGCCATGTCTGCCAAATAACGCGAATCCTCTGTCAACGCATCCACTGTCAGATCATCACATCCGCCTTCCCTAAGCCGGCTGCACAGCGCAAGGGCGCTTTCTCCAAACAGTGGGTTAAGCGCCAGGATTCGGATTGGGCGAGAACTCGACAGGGAGAACGTGTCCAAGGAAGCGTACAAGTCCGAACCCAAAGATTCCCACGCGTCTACGCCATGCTTTTGATAAAATTGCGTCCGGCCCAAATCCATCACCTGGAATTGGTTCTCTCCAATTGTCGCGGACCCATAGTGGTGAACAAACACATCCTTACACAGAACCTGCCGGTATCCCATGCGGCGTAGAGAACAGCTGAAATCGTCATCAGCAAACATATCATAGCAGAAAAGGGGGTCATCAGCCAAATACATTTTCTGTAAAACCTGGGGCCGGAAGCACGCCAAAATAGAAAACAGGCGGGCCCTGTCGGCCCACTTCCGGGGGTTACACTGATTATAGCCCTCAGCAAAATCAGCCATGGCCTGTAAATCGTTTTCGGGATAGGGCACTTTAATGGCTTGAAAATTGCTGGCCGAATTACACACCGGCGCCGCCATGGCAATTTTAGGATCGCTCTCCATGCACTGGTAGAGGATCTCGTCATAGCGCGGCGTAACGATCACGTCGTTACTGACATAGAGAAGATATTTCCCCTCCATATAGTAGGGGGCCATCGTAAAAATAAGGTTGCCTGCGGCAGAAGATCCCATATTATGTGGATAGTATATCTTTTTTAAATGGGGCAGTGATTCACACCAAGCAGTCGTCTCCGGGTCGCTCCCGTTGTCAAACGTAATCAGCTCATAGCTGCGGCCTTTCGTATAGGTCTCGATGGCATCCAGACATTCTTTGGTCATTTTCTGGTTTCCATAGAATAGCACGACAACGGAAAAATCATAGCGGTATTTCCGCGGCTCGTCCTGCTTCGGCAGTTCCAGAATCCGATGTATCCGCTCGCGCTCCTGCGTATGCCAACGCTCCAACGCCGGTTCATCCGCCGCGTGAATCAGAAAGAACTCCGCATACCGCCGCCAAAATAGAAACAGGGGAACAAAAGCGCATAGATATTGCATATAGGCATTCTCGGATGACCCTTCAGTTATCGCTTGGCATATCCGTGCTGCCGTCAACGGCGCGTTCAGCCCAATCTCCTTCAGCTTGTTCTTCAACTCAATTTGAGGAGAAAGCTGTTCGATGGCAGAGGCGATTGAAGAGCACAGTACCTCCATATCCTGCAGCAGGTACTGGTTCTCCTCCAATCCATTCTCATTCAGGAATTGGATTGCCTCTTCACCGGTATCAAATAGCTTGAAGATATGCGAAACCACTGCGTCATGCGACTTTTGCTCCATCGTTTCTCACCTAATTTTTAGAATTTTTCCCATCCTGCCACTCCGGTGAAAACTGCTTTCCTGTCTGCAAAAACGATTCCTGCCTGTTCCAATTCGCATAGGAGGACTGGTAGCAGTTCCGGCAGGACATCGCCATATTCTCCCCGTTGACCCGGCCGCGGTGCTCCTGATACTCCGCCGAATTCCACATCTGCTCGAAGCTGGCATACTGCTGAATCGGGAACAGCTTTTCTGCCGTGGACATACAGGGCCGCACATAGCCGTCAGAACCCAAGAAAAAGTCCCGCCAAGCCGTGTAGCAGGTCTTATGGCACTGTCCGCCCGCGGGATCTTCGCCTACCAGATGGGGCAGTTTCAGCGACACGCCGCACTTGCGCCCTGTTTCCATCGCCGCCTCAAATACATCACGGGTTCGGGCCATCTTGTCATAGAGAATCTCAGGCGCCATTTTCTCATCAAAGGCTGTGAGATACACTGCTTTTACCTCGTCCAGTCCTATTTCTCCGGCCAGCCGCACCAAATCAGGCAGTTCCCCCAGGTTTTGATCCATTGCGGTGAAAACAAAGTTCATGTACGGGAATTCCAGCCCGTGGGCAGCCTTATACTCCGTGATGGCGGAAATATTCCGAAGGATCTTCTGGAAATCCGCACCCCGGCGAATCTCCTCGTTGGTCTTGGCACAGGCCCCATCCATACTCACGGCAATGATGTCCGTTTCCGTTCGGAAAATGTCATCAAACAGTTTATCCAGCCGCATCCCGTTGGTGCAGAAATACTTTCTCAGGCCCAGGCGGTGGGCCCAGTCCAAAAACTCAGCAAACTGTGGGTGGACTGTGGGCTCGCCCCAGCCCATGAGCGTGACCTCCTCCACCAAATGGGCCACAGGTTCAAAGTATGTGAGCCATTCCATTTGGAACCGAGTGGGCCGGAAATCGGCAGAGTTTCTGCCGCACATCTTGCAGTTCAAGTTGCAGGCGTTGGTCAGCTCAAATACAAACCGCCGGGGCATAGCCTCGAGCACCGTTTTTCCCGCCAGCGCCTCCTCCTGGTTTTTTGCGCTGTTTGCCTGCCGCTCCGGTGTCAGCGGACGAGTCAAGCGCAAATCCAACGTTTTTGCCCGCAAAAGCTGAGATTCTTTCATGATTTTCCTCCCTTAAGCCACACTGCCCACGGCGCGTCCCCTCTGTTCCAAATGGCTTCCAACTGGCTGCGGTCACGCTGGGTATCCATGCACTGCCAGAAACCATTGTGCTTGTAGATGCCCAGCCTGCCGTCATGGGCAAGATTTTCCATGGGTTTTTGCTCCATCACACAGCTTTCCTCTGTGCTGAGATAGTCGAACACACCAGGCTCCATCACCATAAACCCGCCGTTAATCCAGCCGCCGTCCTCCTTGGCCTTCTCGCGGAAGCCGACAACGGTTTGGCCCTCCAAGTCCAGCACACCGAAGCGGCCACCGGGCTGGATGCCGGTGAGGGTAACCGTCTTGCCAGACGCCTGATGCTGACTGAGCAGCGCGTTCAAGTCCACATCGCTCACGCCGTCGCCGTAGGTGAGCATAAACGTTTCGTCCCCGATGTATTTCTGCACCCGCTTCACCCGGGCCCCGGTTTGTGTGTTCAGCCCGGTATCCACCAAGGTTACCCGCCAGGGCTCGGCGATATTTTGGTGAACCGTCATGCGGTTTTCATCGGAAAAGTCGAACGTTACGTCGGAGCGGTACAGGTAATAATCCGCAAAGTATTCCTTGATAATATGGCCTTTGTAGCCGCAGCAGATGATAAAATCGTTAAAACCAAAGCTGGAATAATACTTCATGATATGCCATAAAATGGGCTGGTCCCCGATGGTAATCATCGGTTTGGGCTTGAGGTGGCTTTCCTCGCTGATACGGGTGCCCAGACCACCTGCTAAAATGATCACTTTCACTGCGGCAAGCCTCCCACTATGGGGACCTCAGCCCCCTCAATCAAATACGCGACCTTCTGATATGCCTCGCTGGATTTGAGCACCGCCACCGCCGGATCGTCCGAAGCAAACTGGGACAAGACTGTCCGGATCTGGTCCGCCAGAACCTCCAGCTCCGTGGCAGGGCCTTGCGTTTTAAGCTGAGGCGTATGCTCTGCCAGAAATTCCACCATGCTTTTCGCGCTCTCGCAAACAGTCAGGCCTTCCCTCAGCAGGCGCACATAGCCCGCTGAATCCCCCGCGTCCAGCGCCTCGAACGCCTGGGTACAGTAAAATCCAAAGCGATGCAGCGGCGGAAGCAGGAACAGGTTCTCCCGGTTCAAAATCTCTTTGGCATAGCACACCGGAAGATACGCTTTTTCCACCCGGGCAAAGGCCCGGGATAACAGCAGGCCGGTGTCCTCATCAATTTCCTTCCAGGGACACACCTTCAACGCGCTCAGGCATAACCCCCGGATCCAGCCCAATTCCTGTATGCTGTCGGGAATTTCCGCTTCATCTGCCTGACACACCAGGTGATACAATTCATCCTTTTCCCGGGCAATGCCCGCGGATAAAATGTCCATCTGCTCTATGGTCAGCGGACGGTCCTGGAGCGGGAAGCGTACGCCGCACCGCAGCGCGTGGGCCAATACGCAGCCGGGCAGCCTTTCCAGCTGCTCCGCCTTGCCCAGCAGTGATTCCAGCACGGGGGCGTCCTCGGTTTCCAGTATTTCCGCGGCAATTCCCAGCTCGCACTTGTCCGCCAGGGGCCGGAACGTGGCGTAGGCGTGGCGTACCACGTCCGCCTCCGCCTCCTCGGAGTGGATAAATTCCCCCTCAAACATCTCCGCGCCCACTTGGATGAACTTGGCCCGGCGCTTATCCGCCTGCTCCTGAGTGGGGGAGGGCTGGCCAATCTCATCCCAAAGCCGCAGCAAGAGCGGGGCGGTGTCCATGCTGTAGTGGCTGTGTATATTGCAAAGGCTGCGCACACAGTCTCCCGCCTGTTTGGCGTTCATCTGATGGCCGCTGAAGGTCTCCATGAGCCGCAGGCATTTTTCCGGCTGTTTCTCATGGAGATACGCGGAGGCCAGCACCGTGGCCACACTGAGCTTGCTGTGGGTGTTTGTCTTGTACAGTGAGCTGGCCAGCAAATCAGCCCGGTCAAAATTCCCGGCGTGGTAGTCCTCCACCCCCTGGAGGTATTTCTCCCCCCAGTAAATGCTCTTGACGTAATCGTTTTTGCTCCAATAGATCCCAAAGGAAAAATAGGCGACCTCGACCCGGGTAAAGATGGATTTGGGGAATTTATCTTCCGCCGCTTGGATCCACTCCTCCAATTCCGGCAGGCTTTTCGCGTAGGCAAAGCGCACCGCGTAGCGGTAGATCACCGGGCCAAACAGCTCCCACTGGGACCATTTTTCGTCCACCCCCGCCATGGCCCGGCGCAGATAGTCCTCCTGCTCCGGCAGGCCGTCGCCTGACTCAATGCATTGGGTCAGGAGGATCAAATTATTTGGATCCTGTTTCAGCTCCTCCCGCAGCGGTTTCATGTTCCGCTCCTGCTTTTCCTTCTGCTTTGCCGGGTCCTGGTATGCGTATCCGTCGTGGTGGAATATGGCGCCCCGGATCATCATCGTGCGCAGATCGCCCTCATGTGGCCAACGCTCATGAATAGCCCCCTCATACCGCTTGCCTGTGGACATCCGCAGCAGGCGCACCGCCAGAAAGTCGGAGTAGCCTCCGGCCTCGTCCAGCTGCGTCGTGCTGTAGTTGCGGACGATGACCGAGGCAAAGTCAAACTGCTTGTCCGTGGTCAGGAATGCTACATACCCCTCGATATTGGGATCCACCCACTCGTCGCAGTCGATGGTCATGTACCATTCTCCGGAGCAGCGGTCCATGACCGCGTTGCGGGCGGCGGCAAAATCGTTGATCCACGGGAAATCAAACACAATGTCGGCGTACTGCCTGGCCACGGCGCGGCTCCCGTCCGTGGCCCCGGTGTCGGCCATCACCACCTCGCAGGGGAGAGCGTCCCGCAGGGGCTGAAGGGACTTCAGACAGCGCTCCAGACAGCGGATCTCGTTCTTAAAAATGATGCCGATGGATAACAGGGGCTTTTTCATTGCGTTCCTCTCCTTTTCGCTGGGGCATATGGGAAAGCCGCCGGGAGGGCGGCAGTTTTCCCACAGACCCCATCATAGAAAAGGGGGGCGGGCTTGCGCCCGCCCCCCGCTGTTGGGTCTATGCGGTTTTGCCAAAAACTGCGTCAGCGTTGGGATTAGCCCAGCAGCTGGAGCACACCCTGGGGAACCTGGTTGGCCTGGGCCAGCATGGCCTGGGCGGACTGGATCAGGATGTTGTTCTTGGTGTAGGCCATCATTTCCTCGGCGATATCCACGTCGCGGATGGTGGACTCGGCGTCCTGGATATTCTCGGTCATGACGGACAGGTTGTTGATGGTGTGGTCCAAACGGTTCTGGGTGGCGCCCAGGGTACCACGGACGTCGGACACCTTGTTGATGGCGGCCTTGATGGCGTCAACAGCAGCGGCGGCGTTGTCCTGGTCGGAGATGTCGATGTCGGCAATGCCCAGGGAGGACACGTGCATATCGCCCAGGCTCACCTTCAGCTGGTTGTAGCTGTCGGCGGTGTCGCCGATCTGGAGGGTCAGGCCCTTGCCGGTGCCGTTCTTGGCCTGGACCTTGTTGGCGGTGAAGGTGCCGGTCTGGATCTGCTTCTGGATGCCATCCTTGGTGGTCAGGTCGGCCCGGCCACCCTTGCCGTCACCGTTGTAGGACACCTTCTCCTGGAAGGTCAGGGTGCCGTCGGTATTATTCTGGCCCACGGTGAACATCTTGTTGTCCTTGGCGGCCACGGTCAGGCGGCTGAGGGCCTCGGACAGGGCGCTGCCGGAACCGGCCTTGTTGTTGTCCAGGGTGCCGTTCTCGTCCACCAGGTCGCTGATGTCCACGGCCTTGAAGTTGGTGCCGGCTTCCTTGATGGCGTCCAGGGTAGACTGCTTGCTGGCGAACACATAGGTGGTGTCGCCGACGGTGATAGCCTTGCCGTCCACGATATCCTTAGCGGTCAGAGCGGTCTTGAGCTGGGTGTTGGCCAGGATGGCGCCGGCCTTGGGAGCGCCCTCGGTGATGACCTGGGTGCCCAGGTTGACCGTGCCGCCCTGCGTACCGCCCGTCGCGCCGCCGACCGTAACGGCAAAGTTACCGGTATAGCTGACCGCTTTCGTGGCCTTGTCCAGAGCGGCGTCGGTCATCTCAAAGACCAGCTTGGAGCCCTCGGCCGTCACGTTGTAGCTCACGCCGCCGATCTTGACCTCTTTTTCGCCCTTGGAGCCCACAATCGCGTTGGCCAGATCCGCGCCGCTGGCGTTGCCAGAGCCGGTGCCGGTAATAGCGGCGCCGCCGACAGTAACGGTGAAGGTCTGGGTGGCGGCGGAGGTGGCGAAGGAGATGTTCTCCAGCTCAACGGAGAACTTGGTCTTGGTGGCCTGCTGGCCGCTCTTGTGGACGATGGTGTTGGTGCCGGCGGTAGTAACCTTCGTGGTGCCGGTAGCCAGGATCTCCAGGTCGGTCTTGCTGCCGACGGAGTACTCAACGCCGTCGGCCTCCATGGAGCCGTCGAACAGCTTGATGCCGTTGAAGTTGGCGCTGTCGGCGATGCGGTTGATCTCGGAGCGGAGCTGGTTGACCTCTTTCTGCAGCTGGTCGCGGTCAGTGTTGTTGTCGTAGGTGCCGTTGGCGGACTGGGTGGCCAGCTCGACCATACGGTTGAGCATATCGTGAACTTCCTGGAGGGCGCCCTCAGCGGTCTGCACCAGGCTGATGCCGTCCTTGGCGTTCTTCTGGGCGGTCTTCAGGCCGGTGATCTGGGCGCGCATCTTCTCGGAAATGGCCAGACCAGCGGCGTCGTCACCGGCGCGGTTGATCTTGTAGCCGGAGGAGAGCTTCTCCAGGTTCTTCTTCATCGCGGAGACATTGTTGGTGTAGTTGCGGTAGGCGTTCATCGCCATAATGTTATGTTGTACGCGCATGATATAAACTCCTTTTTATCAATTATTTTGTGTGCTTCGGCCATCCATTGCCTTCGCACATAGGACATCCGGCTTCTCGCAGCGACCTGGCCGGGGCGCTGCGTTCATCCGGCGCTGAGGGATGTATTCCAACCGGCCCGGAACCGGGTGAAAACAATATTACTTTTGCTCTTGAAAGCTGCGCTGCGGACAAGCTGTATGGAACCTGACCGCGTTTTCTTTTCTGCTTTCGTTTTTTATATCGGCCCGGTTTTTTAAAACTTTAGCCCATCATCAGAAAAATTTTGCCTGAAATTTAAGCGCGTAAATGCTGCTTGCCGACCGGCGATCTTTTACTGCCCCGTATTTTTGCCTTTCGGCTTTTTGCGGTTCGGGAAATAGTCCTCCATCCACTGCGTATATTCCTCAACCGTGAGTTCCCCCGCCTCATAGTCATCCGCAAGCGCTTGGCCTCGTACCGCCGCTTTTTGAACTCGTCCTCCTTGATCTGCCGCACTTTTCTGCGGGCGGTGTAGCGGCGGTAGTACCGGCCATACACGCCCAGGGCGCCTTTCCCTTGAAGTTCTCCTGTGCCGCCAACTCCCGGCAAGTCCGATTGCGCCATTCCTCCACACCGTCACAGTACCGGGGGTTGAAGTTCCCCTTCAGAATGTTGGAATAATCGCCCGACAATTTAAGTTAAACGCCAGCCGAGACTACCGGCTGGCGTTTTGTATGCGATACTGCTATTTCTGGCTGCGGGAGGTGGAAGCGCGTAGGACGGGGGTGGTCTTGACATAGGTGGTGCAATAGGGCCGGTCAGGGTTTCCGATACGGGCCAAGAGTATGTCTGCGGCCAGCCTGCCTATGTCAGTGCTGGGGATCTGGATGGTGGACAGGGCTGGCTCCACGACGGCACACTGCGGGAGTCCGTCAAAACCGGCTACCATGACCTGATCCGGGATCGAAACGCCCATTTGCTTGAGGACTGTCATCAGACGCAGGGCAAGAAAATCATTTGCGCAGAAAAAGGCATCGGGGAGCCGGGGCATCGCCTGGAGGCGGGACATGATCCAACTCAGGTCGTTGTATTGCGGCCCGTCCTTGTCAAGAATGCAGATCGTTCGGTCCAGGGTGAGCCCGGCGTCCGCGAGGGCGGAGGCAAAACCAATCCACCGTTCGTGGAAGCTGTTGCAGTGGTCGGTGTCTCCGATAAAGCCGATATGCCGCGCCCCGGCGCTGATGAGGTGCTTAGTCATGGCAATGGTGCTGGCGGTGTTCTCCATGGAGATCAGATCGTAATTTAAAAGGGCGGTGTTCGCGCCGGAATAGGCATCGACAAAAATAGCGGGCAGGCCCAGGCCGCAGAGCATATCCAAATATCCCCGGTCGAACAGCTCAATGCCCATAATCCCGGCAATCTGCTCCAGGGATAGCTGCGCCGGCAGGCGGCGCAGCCGCAGATCTTCCTCAGACAGCTCAACCATCATCAGCGTATATCCGGCACGGCTGAGCTGCCCGGCAAACGCCGGGATAAAAAAGGTTCCAAAGTGATACTCCGTGGGCATATTGCTGGTAAACAGCGCGATATTTTGACGGCGCGAATCGGGGTTCGCGGCCTCCTCCGGCAGCTGGTGGTAGCCAAGGGCCTGGGCCTTTTCCAGTACCATGCGCCGCGTGGCTTCCGGGACCGCGCCCCGGTCATTGAATATCTTGGAAACTGTATTTCTGGACAGGCCGCAGGCATCCGCGATGTCCTGCATGGTTACCCGCCGTACCGCCATGATGACGTCCTCCTTGTGCTGCCGCTGTTTTTTTATTTACTGTATCATACTCAAAACGAAAAAGCAAGATGTGCATTTTGTAAACTTGAAATTTTTGCTATGTAGTTATTGCACAATAACCGCCGTCTTGTTTTAGCTAAATTTACGTTTTTTGTCATTGTGTTAATTTTCTATTGACATTTAGTGAAAAGAGATTTACAGTATATATGTAAATTGTAAACACAATGTAAACTTGCGGGTTACATTGTGGAAATAAAGAACGTTTCATTTCAAGCAGAAAACAAGAATGTGACCCGCTTGGATGCAGAGCGGTTTACAGAGAACAGCACAGTAAACCAAAACAGGAACAGGAGGTGTCTGTCATGGCAGCGCTGCCTGGCGGATGAAAACGTCGGGCAATGAATTCCATTATAAAGGAAGGAGATTATTGTATGGAAAAAGTCAAAGCCGGATCGCCAGCCCTGTCGGTGCCGGCCAAAGCCGCAAAGAAGCCCGGAAAGACGCTGAAGGCGCTGAGGGAGAACCACCCACTCCTCATTATGGTGTTTCCCGCGGTGCTTGTGGTGTTCCTGTTCAACTACCTGCCCATCTACGGCGTGCTGATCGCGTTCCAGGATTTCATGCCCGGGGACAAGATCTTCTCCGACACCACGATTTGGATCGGCTTCCAAAACTTCACTCGTTTCTTTACCGATGTGCAGTTCTGGCCCCTGATGAAGAACACCTTCCTTCTGTGTATCATCGGCTTCGTCATCGGCTTCCCGCTACCCATCATCATCTCTTTGATGCTCAACTCCATGAAGGGGAAGCGGACGGCAAAGATTCTCCAGACCATCTTCAACGGCCCCCACTTCATCTCCCTGGTGGTTTTGGTCGGTATGTTGACCCTGTTCTTTGGCCGGTACGGCCTGGTCAACAACATCGCGGCAGGCATGGGATTTGACCGGGTGTCCTACTTCCTGGAGAGCTCGGCCTTCCGTCCGCTGTACATCCTGTCCAGCAACTGGCAGGACTTTGGCTGGAGCGCCATCATTTACATCGCGGCCCTGTCCAACGTGGACCCGGGCCAGCACGAGGCGGCCATCCTGGACGGGGCCACCCGGTTCCAGCGGATGCTCCACGTGGATCTGCCGGCCATCCTGCCCATGGTGAGCGTGATGCTGATCATGTCCATCGGCGGACTGATGGGCGTGGGCTATGAGAAGGCGCTGCTGATGCAGACCGACGGCAACCTGGGCGTCAGCGAACTCATCGCCACCTACGTCTACAAGCAGGGCCTGACCGGCATTCCCAACCAGAGCTACGCCACGGCCATCGGCCTGTTTAACTCCATCATCAACGTGGTTCTGCTGATCATTGCGAACACCACGTCGAAGAAGTTCTCCGAAACTTCGCTGTGGTAAAGGAGGAGAGAGTGATGGCAACTAAAAAAAGCGCTCCCATCAAGAACACCACGGGCGACAAAGTGTTCTATATCATAAACGCCCTGTTCCTGGGCCTTATGGCGCTCATCGTGCTCTACCCGCTGTACTTCATCGTGATCGCCTCCATCTCCGACCCGGACGCGGTTCTGGCGGGCAAGGTCATCCTGTACCCGGTGCAGATCACGTTCTCCGGCTTCCAGAAGATCCTGGAGCGGACGGACATCTGGAGAGGGTACCTGAATACCATCATCTACACGGTGCTCACCGTAGTGCTGGCCCTGATCGTAACGGTCCCCGCCGGCTGGGCCCTGAGCCGCAAGACCACCCCGGGCAAAAAGGCGCTGATGATCTACTTCATCATCCCCATGTTCTTCGGCGGCGGCCTGATCCCTTTCTACAACGTGATGAGCAGCCTGGGGCTGGTGAACACCATGTGGGCCGTTATCCTGCCCTCCATCCTGTCGGTGTGGAACCTGTTCATGACCAAGACCTTCTTTGAGTCCAGCATCCCGGACGGCTTGGTGGAGGCGGCTAAGATAGACGGCGCGGGGGAGTACGGCCTGTTCTTCACCATCGTCCTGCCCTTGTCCAAGGCGATCCTGGCGGTCATGGCCCTCTACTACGCCATCGGCCAGTGGAACAGCTACTTCAACGCCATGATCTTCCTCCAGGATGAGACCATGTATCCCCTGCAGCTGGTGCTGAAGGAGATCCTGATTGCCTCGGAGAGCACCACCGGCGGCAGCGGTGAAACCATCCTGGAGCAGTACCGCCTGGCAAACCAGATCAAGTATGTCTCCGTCATTGTTTCCAGCGTCCCGGTGCTGATGCTCTACCCCTTCGTGCAGAAGTACTTCAGCCAGGGCGTTATGATCGGCTCGCTGAAGGGCTGATCCCACTGAAAGGGAAAAATTGGTATGTTGCGGCATACGCCGCAACACTGGAAAGAACCCTGGTTCTTTCCAGTATGTCTATTATAAACTTGGAGGTTACGTGATATGAAAAAGTTTATTGCGACTCTGCTTCTTCTGTCCATGCTCCTGAGCCTGGCCGCCTGCGGCAGCAGCGGCAAGAAGGATAACCGGACGGGTTCCGACGTGGACACGCTGGTTTCCGAGTACGGCTTCCAGTGGACCGACCCCAACGCCCCCATCCTCAATGAAAAGGGCGCCCAGGAGATCTCCTTCAGCATCTACTCCTCGAAGAATGCTTCCGCCCTGGACTACAACGATATGAAGATCATGCAGGATCTTTATGAGAGCACCAACGTGTATGTGTCCTGGGAGAACGTCAGTGAGTCGGTGTACAGCCAGCAGAAGAATCTGATCTTCGGCAACACCAGCGACCGCCCCGACGCCATCTATCACGCGGGCATGACCGCCGGCGAGATCATCAAGTACGCCCAGCGCAAGGTGCTGCTGCCCATCAGCGACTACCTGGAGTATATGCCCAACTTTGCCAAGATCCTGGAGGAGCGCCCCGACATCAAGGCCCAGATGACCAGCGAGGACGGCAAGATCTACGCTCTCCCCCGTATCGAGGAAATGGGCCTGTTCAAGCATCCCAACATCCTGTTCCTCAATAAAAACTGGGCCGCCGCGGCCATCCAGGCCGGCGCCGTCAGCGGCGTTTCCGAGGCCGATCTGAAGGACGGCCTGACCCTCACCGCGGCCCAGGCCGAGGCCCTGATGACCTACTTCCGCGACAACGACATGAACGGCAACGGCCAGGCTGACGACGAGCGTCCCATGAGCTTTGTCTACAATAACTGGCAGGGCAACCAGTGCGACCTCTACGGTATGTTCGGCCTGAACGATAACCTGGAGCACCGCGTGATCGTGGACGGCAAGGTTACCTACACCGTCCAGGACGACCGCTTCAAGGACGCCACCAACTTCATCGCCAACTGGGTGTCCAACAACCTGATCGACAAGGTGTCCTTCGAGATCTCCCAGGACAACTTCCTGGCCAACGGCAAGGGCACTGAGACCTATGGCTTCTTCTACTGGTGGGAGAGCGAGACCGTGGTCTCCAACCCCGAGAACTACATCGTGTGCACCCCGCTGGTAGGCCCCAACGGCGATCAGACCGTCTGCGTTTCCAACAACCCCGAGATCGGCACCGGTGAGCTCATCTTCTTCGCCGACGTCCCCAACGTGGAAGTGCTGCTGGCCTACTTCGACCGCTACTATGATCCCATCATTTCCGCCCAGATCAACTACGGCCCCATCGGCATCGTCTATGAGGAGGAGCTGGACTCCAACGGTATGCTGGTGCAGAAGGAGCTGCCCGCCGGCCTGACCGCCGACGAGCTGCGTATGCAGAACGCCCCCTACGGCATCATCTACCTGTCCGACTACGCCTGGAATAACGTGGTCAACATGGAGCCCCGCGCCCAGCTGCGCGTGGAGCGGCTGGACACCTTCATCAGGAAGTATTGCCCCGATGGTGTGATCCCCACCCCCAACCTGCAGTTTACCCTTGACGAGCTCAACACCATCAGCAACTATGAGTCCAGCCTGAACGACTATATCCGCACCAACCTGGTGAAATGGCTCATGAACGGCGGCGTGTCCGACGCTGACTGGACCACCTTTAAGAATGACCTGACTGGGCGTACCCATCTGGATGAGCTCCAGAAGGTCTACCAGGCCGCCTATGACAGGTACACTTCCAGCACCTGATAGGAGTGTGTAACATGAAAAAAATGAATCGGATCTTAGCGGCGCTTCTGTGCCTGGCCATGCTCCTTGCCGCGGCCGGCTGCAAGAGCAGCGGCGAAAACACCCCGCCCACCATCTCCGGCGTCATGGACCAGGATGTGGTGGCCGGCACCGAGTTTGACGCGCTTGCCGGCGTCACCGCCTCCGACGCGGAGGACGGCGACATTACCTCCATGATTACCATCACCTCCATGCCCTCCCTGACCTTCCAGAACGGCAAGGCCACCCCGGAGTCCGCCGGTACTTATGAGCTGACCTATTCCGTCACCGACAAGGGCGGCGAGACCGTCGAGGCCTACGCGACCCTGACCGTCACCCGCCAGACCGGCGAGGCTGTAATCCTTGAACAGATGGACTTCGCTACCGCCAGTACTGACAGCCACGGCTGGGAAGCCAGCGTCGCCGAAGGCGTGAACGCGTCCGGTGAGCTGAAAGACGGCGCGTTCGTGTTCGACATCACCGATGCCGGCAGCGGCGACGGGGATATCCAGTTGAAGAAGGCCGGCGTTGAGCTGAAGGCCGCCGATTATAAGGTGAAGATCTGGGCCAAGTCCACCCAGGAGACCTATGCCCACATCCTGGCCCGTGACGAGAACGCCGCGGACTGGGCCACCTTCGGCGGGGCATACAATGTGCGCATCGGAACCGAGATTGCCCCCCTGGAGTTGAACTTTACCTCCTCCGGCGAGGGCAGCGCGGAGCTGATCCTCAACCTGGGCAAGATCACCCCCAACCCTGACAACCCCTCCGACACCACCCCCGAGAACTTCACCGTCACCATTGACAAGATCGAGATCTATGAGATCTCCGGTTCCGAGACCCGCGTGCCCGTTTACACCAACGACTTCTCCGCGTCCAGCGACAGCGCCGTCACGATTTCCGCCGGCGACGGGGCCTCCGGCTCCGCCTCCTGCGCCGGGAACGGCACGGGCGTGTTCCAGATCGACAGCTATCCCACTGACGGCGGCGTGTGGAGCATCAAGGCCGACATCGCCCTGTCCGGCCTCACGGTGGAGGCTGGCCAGAAGTACTACTACAGCTACACCCTGAAAGCGGAAAACGCCCAGGATGGTGAGCTCCTGGTGGAGAGCGCCACCCAGAATGACGCGGCCCGGGCCAACTTCAACAGCCTGTCTGTCGGGGCCGGCGAGGAGATCGTGGTCACCAATACCTTCACGGCTGAAAACAGCGTGGACGATCCCGTGATTCGGATGCAGATCGGCAACCCCTCGGGCGGCGCGTCCTCCAATACGCTGACCGTCAGCAACCTGGAGTTTGGCAAAATGGAAGGCGACCTGGAGACGGTCAAGACCATCGACAGCTTTGGCGTGAGCCAGGCGGGCGACGCCAACCCCGACTACCTCTGGACCACCTACAACGGCACGGACGAGGACAACGAGCGGGGCGTGGGCACCATCTGGACGCAGGATGGCAGCCTGTTCTACCGCATCGACCAGGGCGGCTCCGTTGACTGGCACAACAAGCTGATCTTCGGCCACGGCGCGAACACCCTGACCCTGCCTGCCGACAGCTACTTTACCGTGGAGATCACCGCGAAGGCCTCCAAGCCCGTGTCCTGCGGCTTCTTCCTCAACCCCATGGGGGGCTGGGACCCCAGGATCTCCGAGGGCATCGACTTCACCACCGAGGAGCAGACCTTCACCTTCGAGACCACCGATACGCTGATTCTGGACATGGACTTCGAGATGCTGTTCCAGTTCGGCTCCAACACCCTGCCCGACCTGGGTGAGGTGACCATCGAGTTCACCAATATCACCATTTACCAGAGAAGCGTGATATAATTTAAGCTGCACCCCAGTTCCCGCCCCCGGAAGGGGGCGGGAACAACAAAAATCGGAACAAAGCACCCGTGCGGAAAGGACGGAGGAACGATGCAAAAAAAGACTGCGGCCTGCCTTGCGGGCATCTGTGTCACCATCTCGCTGCTGATGTGCTCCTGCTCGTCGGAGCAGTACACGGTGAGCTTTGACGCGAAATCCGCCGGCACAGCCTACGATCAGCAGACCGTCAGCTCCGGCAAGACGGTGACGGCGCCCGGGGAGCCCCAAAGGGACGGCTATGCCTTCCTTGGCTGGTTTAAGGACGCGGGGCTGACGGAGCCCTGGGACATGGGCGCGGACAAGGTAAAAAGCGACATGACCCTCTATGCCGGCTGGGACAAGGACACCGGGGACACCATCTCCGAGGGAGGCGGCGACAAGGATTTTTCCAGCCTCAGGACCCCCGGGAGCCAGGAGACGGCCTATGAGTACGCCTCCTTCTTCCAGCCGGAGATGGACGGCGTGAGCCAGCCCTATGTGGGTGATACGATGCCCTACTATGAGGACGGCGTTTATTACATCTACTATCTGAAAGAGGCTGGGGACTCCTACAACCACTCGGCCTACCTGGTCACCACGACTGATTTTGTAACCTACACGGAGTATGACGAGTCCATCCTGGAGGCCTCCCACTCCGGCGGCCAGGACAGCTGGATCGGTACAGGCTCGGTGGTCAAGGTTGATGGGAAATACTATTTCTTCTACACCGGCCATGGGGACGGCAATATCCTGGAATACGCCGAGAAGATCATGGTGGCGGTGGGAGACACCCCCACGTCCTTTGAGAAGCTGGCCGGCTGGGACATTACACCCCCCGCTGAGCTGGGACAGAAGCAGGACTTCCGCGACCCCCAGGCGTACGTTGACCCCGATACCGGGAACATCATCCTGACGGTCACCGCTTCCCAGGGGGGGACGGCGCGGATCCTGAAGTACACCCTGAGCCCGGATCTGGAGAACGCCCACTATGACGGCATCATCTTCACCAACCCCGTGGGGGACTTCTGGAACCTGGAGTGCAGCGATACATTTAAAATCGGGGACACCTATTACATCACCTATTCCGCCCAGGACGACACCCTCTGGTATGCCTCCTCCGATACCCCCTACGGCCCCTACGGCGACCCTGTGCGGCTGGACGGCAAGCTGTTCTATGCCGCCAAACACGTAGAGGACGGGGAGAACGTCTACATGGTGGGCTGGGCACGCCGGTCTGAGTCGGTATCCTCCACCCAGGACGTGGCCGCGTGGGCGGGCAATCTGGCCGTCCAGAAGCTGGTGCAGCTGCCCGACAAATCCCTGGCGCTGGCCCCTGTGGACAGCATCGCGGACAGTTTCTCTGTCCGGCGGGCGCTGCCCATCGAGGACACCCACGCTTTCGTGCAGTCCGGCTCCGCTTACAGCTACGCCGACGCCTTCACCTGCTATGAGAGCTTCATGCTCACCGGCGAGTTCACCTTTACCGGCCAGGGCTCCTTCGGCCTCAGCTTTGACTACAACGGGCGGGACGATAAGAACAAGTTCATCACTATCTCGCCCGCCGATGGGATGCTCCGCCTCCAGTTCAACGAGGGCGGCACCCTCATTACGGAGACTGCTGTGAATCTTGAGCCTGGGGAAACTTACTCCTTCACCTATATCCAGGAGGGGTCGGTGGGCATCTTCTACATCGACGGCATGGCATCCCTGACCGTCCGGCTTTACGGAGCCAGCGGAAAGACCATAGAGGTTTTCGCGGAAAACAACGCGGTGCTGTTTACCTCCCTGAGGGAGTATACAAGGCCGTAAACCATCAAGCTGCCAGCACTGCTCCCGCCCCGGAAGGGGCGGGAGCAGGAAAACCGCCGTAACGCGGCGTCAAAGGTCGGAGAGTGTATGAAAGGATTATTCAGCTATGACAGCCCCATCATGGGGGCGCTGACCGCGATTGGCGACTGCATCTGCCTGAGCGCGATGTGGCTTGTGTTCTCCCTGCCCGTGGTCACGATAGGGGCGTCCACCACCGCCATGTACGCCGCGGCCTATCACTCCATACGAAAAAAAGAAGGCGCGCTTTGGCGGAGCTTCTGGGGGGCATTCCAAGAGAACTTCAAGCGCTCCACCCTGATTTGGCTGGTGGAATTGGTTGTCATGGCGCTTTTGACCGTGGACGTATTCGTCCTTCGGTATATCCGGCTGTCCGGCGGGGCGATGGGAATCCTGTACTTGCCTGTGATCGTCATTTGGTGTGTGGCGCTGACCTGGACAGTCTATACAGCGGCCTACGCCGCCAGATTTACTGGCACTGTCCGCGAGGTTTTGCAGTATGGGGCCATGCTGATGACCCTCCATCCCATCAAGGTGTTTGGGGTCCTGCTCCCCCTTTTGGGCGGGCTTGCCTTGACGCTGCTGGTGCCGTTTATGGCCCTTGTCACACCGGCGGCGGTGTTTGTCCTGTGCAGCTTTACCACCGAGCAGGTGTTCCGGCTCCATATGCGCCCGGAGGATCTGGCCGGGGAGACCGGCGAAACCGATGACAACGACGAGGAGAACATATGATGCTGAGCGAGAAACTGAAAAAGGCCAGGGAATTTGAGGCCCACTATGGCCCCTTTGTCCAGGAGGAGCACCGCCCCGCCTTCCATATGACCCCAACCATCGGCTGGATGAACGATCCTAACGGCTTTTCTGTCTACCAGGGGGAGTACCACCTGTTCTACCAGTACAACCCCTACTCCACCAAGTGGGACACCATGCACTGGGGCCATGTAAAGACCCGGGATTTCATCCGTTGGGAGCGGCTTCCGGCGGCGCTGGCCCCCGATATGGAGTATGACAAAAACGGATGCTTCTCCGGCAGCGCCGTTGAGCTGCCCGACGGCAGGCAGCTGCTCATGTACACCGGGGTGCGCCAGGTGCGGGAGGAGAGCGGTGAGCTTTGTGACCGCCAGGTCCAGTGTCTGGCCATCGGCGACGGTGTTGACTACGAGAAGCTTGACGCAAATCCCGTAATTTCGGCGGAGGATCTGCCCGAGGGCGGCAGTCATGTTGATTTTCGGGACCCGAAGATCTGGCGGGAGGGGGATACCTACTACGCTGTGGTGGGTAACCGCCCGGCGGATGGGAGCGGCTCCATCCTCCTGTACGAGAGCAAGGACTGTTTTACCACCTGGAAGTACGACGGCGTTTTGGCGGCCTGCCATAACCAATATGGGCAGATGTGGGAGTGTCCGGACTTCTTCCAGCTGGACGGGAAATATGTGCTTCTGACAAGCCCCCAGGAGATGACGGCCATCGGCCTGGAGTTCCACGCCGGGAACGGCACCGTATGCCTCATCGGGGAGTACGACCGGGAGCGGTGCCACTTGGTCCGGGAAAACGTGCAGGCCATCGACTACGGCCTCGACTTTTATGCCCCCCAGACCCTGGAGACCCCCGATGGGCGCCGGGTGATGATCGCCTGGATGCAGAACTGGGAGACTTCAGGCTGCCAGCGCAAAGGGGCGCAGTACTTTGGCCAGATGACCTTTCCCCGGGAGCTCGGGGTCAAGGACGGAAGGCTCATCCAGAATCCCGTCCGGGAGCTGGAGGCTTGCCGCAGTTATCAGATCCTGTACAAAAACGTGCTGCTCACCGGCCTGACGACGCTGCGGAATGTGAAGGGCAGGATGATCGATATGACCGTCACTGTCCGCCCCGCCGTGCAAAATGGGCTCTACCATTGGTTTAAGATCAATGTGGCCGGCGATGGGGAGTACATGACCACCGTGCGGTATAAGCCCGAGTGCAATACCGTCCGCATTGACCGCACCCACTGCGGGGTCCCCCACGACATCGTGAACGTCAGGGACTTCCTGGTCCGGCCCCGGCAGGGGGAGATCAAGCTTCGGCTGGTGCTGGATAGGTACAGCATGGAGCTGTTCGTCAACGACGGGGAACAGGCGGCCACCTCGGTGATCTATACGGATGTAAACGCCAATGCCATCAGCTTCGAGGCCGACGGAAGCGTGATTATGGATGTGGAAAAGTACGATTTGATCGTGGACTGAGGAGGAAAGACATGAGTGATCGATTTGACATGGTAGCACTTGGCGAGCTTTTGATCGACTTCACCGTAAACGGTGAGAGCGCCCAGGGCAATTCCATTTTTGAGGCAAATCCCGGCGGCGCCCCCTGCAATGTGCTGGCGATGCTCCGCAAGCTCCATAAGACCTGCGCCTTCATCGGCAAGGTGGGCGACGATATGTTTGGACGCCTGCTCCGCGGGGCGGGTGAGCAGGCCGGCATCAATATGGATGCCCTTCTCATCGACCGGGACGCCAGGACAACGCTGGCCTTTGTCCAGACGCTGGCTGGCGGCGACCGTGATTTCTCCTTTTACAGAAACCCCGGTGCGGATATGATGCTGCATGCCGATGAACTCCCCCTGGAGCGCATCGAAAACGCCAGGATATTCCACTTCGGGACACTCTCCATGACCCATGAGGGTGTGAGAGAGGCCACGATGAAGGCCGTTGAGGCCGCGAAGCGCAGCGGGGCGATCATCTCCTTTGACCCAAATCTCCGCCCCCCGCTTTGGGAGAGCCTGGAGGAGGCCAAAGCCCAGATAGGCTGGGGCCTGGCCCACAGCGATGTGGTGAAGATCGCCGACAACGAAGTTGAGTTCATGACCGGTGAAACAGACTTTGACCGCGGCGCGGAGATTCTTCGCGGGGACTATCCGAACCTGAAACTGCTGAACATTACGGCGGGGGCGGACGGCAGCTACTCCTACTATGAGGACAAGCACTGTTATGTCCCCGGCGTGAAGCTGGGCGGCACCATTGAGACCACCGGCGCGGGGGATACGTTCTGCGCCTGTGTGCTGAATTTCGTGCTGGAGCGCGGGCTGGAGGGTTTGACGGAAGCGGATCTCGCCGATATGCTCCGCTTCGCCAATACGGCGGCTTATCTGGTTACGACCAGAAAGGGAGCAATCCGCTCCATGCCTGAGAAGGAGCAGGTGGAGGAACTGGTAAAGAGTTATTGGTGATGCTCCGCAGCGCTGAAGCGCTTCCCAATCTGTTCCGCGCAATAGCCAAACGAACCACCGATAGGAGTCTCTCCTCTTCAAAAAAGAAGGACATCTTATTTTTGAAGAAAGTAGGCGAGAGGTCGGCACAGCCGTTCCGGGCGGGACAGATTTTTTCTGACTGTGGTCAAAGCTGTGGTCAAGGGAAAAGCACAGAAAGAGGATCACACAAAAAGTTCCGAGAACAAGAAAATCCGCTTGAAATCTTGCGATTTCAAGCGGATTTTTGCTTTGCGCTGATGAGAAAAATGCGCCCAGCTATAGGTCTGCAAAAAAAGGACCGTCATTCGCCTTGCGGCGAACGACGGGTCCTGACAGTCTGCCGACTGCCTTGGTGGACGATACAGGACTTGAACCTGTGACCTCCCGCACGTCAAGCATAGCCTAAAAAACCGTCTAACCGTTGATATTCAGTACTTTCCCAGTGTTCGATTTTTCATTTTGCCCCGAACTTTGCCCCGAAAGTGCTGAAGAGACTGCATCGATAAGGCTCTCAGGGCTATTGTTCATGACATGGCTATACACGTTCAAAGTCATCCTGATGTCATCGTGCCCCGCCAAATACTGCACTTTCTTTATGTCCAAGCCACCCTCGATCAATCGAGTGATGTAGGTATGCCGCAGCTGATGGGGCGTGGGCCTAAAATCAATCTTCGTGATGTTTTTTTGAGTCTTACGCGGGGCGATAGCTCTACCCAGCTCCTTCTCCCTGGCCTCCCGTTTCGCCTTTTTCGTTTCGGACATGGGGGCGCGCCGATCTATGATCCCGATGATATTCCTCATCCCCTGGAAGCTGATGTGCTGCCCATCGGTAGCATGGATTACGAAGAAACTGTTGCTCCGTCTCCTTTCTTCTGCCAGCGCGGCGCTCAGGTTGGGCGGCAGCGGGATAGTGCGGTGAGCGGCTCTTGATTTCAGAGGCGCAGGGAATTCAGCTTTGCCGCCAGAGAATCGCATAGCGTTGTTTACAGTCAGTCTGGGTGGGTCGGCCTTCAAGTCGATGTCGCTCCATTGGAGCCCGCAGATCTCTTCTCGGCGCAGGCCCGCATATAGGCCCAGCATGACGAAGATATATGCCCGAGTCCCTTTCACAGCCGCCTCCAGCCGAGCGCACTGCTCCACGGTCAGGGCGGTTTTTTCTTTGGGCTTCGCGCCGCCGGGCTTGATTTTCTCCGCTGGAGAGCGCAGGATCAGGCCGTTGTCCACTGCGCACTCGAAGATCTGCTTCATGGCGCTGACGGTCTTTTGCTGAGTGGAGAACGACAGTCCTGTGCACTGGGCCATGACCCGCTGGCAGTGCTCCGGCTTCACGTCCCGAACCTTCATAGCCCCCAGGACCGGGCAGATGCGGATATTGATGGCGCTGCAATAGTCCTCCCGACGGGAGAGTGACAAGCCATCTTTGCGGTTATTGTACCACTGGGCCGCCAGTTCCGCGACTGTCGTTTTGTCGTCCAGGATCAGGCCCATCCGTTGGGCGGTCTCCAGGTCGTAGAGCTTTTTGCGCAACTCTTCTTTGGTCTTGGCCCGAACGTCCTTATAGACGCCAGAGGCCAGTTTAACCCGCTTGCGGTAATAGCCTTTCTTTTCATCGTAGTAGAATTCAGGACGTCTTGCCATAAAAATCAATCCTCCTATTGCAATTTAGGAAAAAGAGCATTACAATAAAAGGGCAGAGTGCCAGCAAAGCTTTCTGCCCTCGTTCCCCGCCTCGGTGTTGCAGCACCGGGGCGGGGATTTTATTTTGCTTGCCTGTACAGCTTCTTTAGCTGCTTTTCCGTATACTCCGTCCCGTAGTATTTATTGATGAGCCGCATGGAGATATTCCAACTCCAGCGGTAGCGGTCTATGTAGCGGGTGAGGACGGGAAGGATGTATTCATCCAGGATGGTGGTGGTCATTGGGATATGTATTCTTTCCCGTCCAAAATCAGAGAAATAATATTTCCGCTCTCGAATTTCACCTGGAAAGAAAGATTGTCTTCCATATTAAAAGCATTTTTGGCTTTTACAGAAGATTGGACGATCACAATATTGTCCTCTATGCCAAACACCCAGCCACTGATTGCTGGATATTTTGCCGTATCAGGATAATTCAAAAGCTGATTTACGGCTAATTGAGCTGCAACCCGGTAATTGTCTCGATCAGTTGAGTTTACATAGAAATCTGTAATTTGAGCCACTACAGCACCGTCTAAATAGATATCGTGATCTTTAAAATAGATAGATTCAACGGTTTTTGTTTCATCCGTAACCCAAACAACGATGGTTCCAGATTTATAAGCGGAAGTTTCTTTGTCTTTAAGATGGTACGATGTGTGGCCTTCTCCGCCCTGAAACTTAACGGCAGATGTAATTTCACCTATGCCGCATTGAGTAAAAACATCAATCATGGTCGCTTCCTGCTCTACAGACAGCTCCATTGCTTTTCCAAGTGTGGTTCTTGATGCAGAACTGCCACCAGAGGAGGACTTGGAGTTGACCGCTGCACTGAACGCAACGCAGAGGACAATAACCACAAAAAGAGGAAACACCCAGCCATGACGCTTTACTTTTCGGCCGCAATTTGGGCATACCTTCTCTTTTTTTTGAATATCAGAATGGCAGAATTTGCATTTTTTTAATTTATTGCTCATTTTTTGCTTCTCCTCTCTGTTTTATCGCTCCCTAGCGGATGGATGACTATATCACAGAATAGTACCCTATAAACAGGCACAAATAAAGAAAAATTCTCCTTGACTGAATCGAACTGTTGTATTATAATATGGAACAAACGGACGGCATCGCAGAAGGGGAATGAGAAAATGGAACAGGTTAATTGCAGGCGATTTAACGAAATACTCAATTCTTGCAAAAACCCAAAGGCGGTATATAATGCTTTACTTGCGCTTTCCAAACCAAGCGTCCAACAAGCCGATGATGTGCTCCAGAAACGCCAGATCATCATTGGAGAGGTCTTGTCCCTCCTCGATAAGGCCGAGGGCGACCAGCAGGCGGTTTGATTCCTCCAAAGAAATATGATCTTCCCCCGGTGCAGCTTCGGCTGTGCTGGGGGATTTTTTTGCTTCGTCAGATGTTTTGTGTGGGTCGTCGGATAACCCTAAAAGGTAATCTGTGGTAACGGCGAATTTTTCCGCAATTTCAATAAGATACTTATGGCCAGGCTCATGTTCGCCTGTCTCGTAATTCGTAATTGTACGGTATGGGCGGTTCAATTCTTCCGCTAACCGCTTACGAGTATATCCGTTACTTTTTCTGACCTCGATAAGCCTCTTAGATAAAATTTTCAAGTCAGCCATTTCACGCCCTCCCTTTTCTTAATGAATTATAAGGCCAGTACAAGTATATGTCAACAACATTTTACCTTAATCGGGTAAATTTTTTTTAGAAACGTATTGACATTTACCTGAAACGGGTGTATTGTAAAGTTGAAAATTGACCTGAAACAGGTAAAAAGAAGGGTGGTGAATAATATGTTTCCTAACATCGACGCTGAACGTGCCCGCATTGGCCTGAGTCGCGTAGCTCTTGCTGAAAAGCTTGGCGTGTCGTATGGAACCATGAAAAACTGGATGCGTGGCACAACGGATATTCCAGTTTCCAAGATGGTGGAGATGTCTAAACTGTTCCACTGTTCCACCGACTACCTGCTGGGTCTGGGCACCGGCCAGGACAGCGCGTAGCCGTTCTGCCCGCCCATGACACAATGAGCGCACCCGCATTTGAAAGCCATGAAGCCCCAAAGACTGGTTGATAGGCTCGGATGGGAGAAGCCGGTTGAAGTCACTTCGACTTTGTTTTTGGATAAGGCCAAGAATGGTAATTGCTTGTAAGGTGCTTGATGGGCGGGCAGATTGGGACAGCGCGTGACCACAAAGCGACGAACGGAAGGGGGTGAATCGAATGGAAACTGCCCATGTTATAGCAACAGCCGCCAGCGCTGTGGCGGCTGTCTGTGGCATTGTCTTGCTGGTTCTGCTATGGCGGTGGTACGGGCCTAACGCAAAGCGATAGTTGCAATTAGGCTCCCAATGGCGGCTAGGGTGCCAATGAGGGTAACGACGAAGGTAATCCAAAATCGAATGCTTTCTATATGATTCTGTTGCTCTGCTTCTGCGGTTGCCTTGCCTCGAAGGTCTATCTGTTCTCTCAGCTGCTGCAAGCGGTATTGCCCTACAGGTGTAATGCAATACGCAAAATCTTCGCCCTGCCGAAATGCAGGCTTAACAAATTGGTCCGCTTCTAGGATTTTTAATAATCTGTACGTGGAGCGCTTGTCCGCCAATTCTGCTGAGGGAGATATTTCTTCGTGTGTCGCGCCGTTGCATTCGTCAAGAACTTTAAGAACGTCATATTCTGTTACCACCAAAAACACCTTCTTTCTGCCTCATTCTATCATCGGAGCGAGAGAAGAGCAATCCCGAAAGGAGACAACCACATGAAAACCTTAGAAGACTACAAAGCGGCCCTGCTGAATCAGCCCAGCCCGCATCTGCGGGAGAAGCTGCTGGGCCAGGCCGAAGCCGACGGCTATGATGCCTGGGCACTAGCGGAGATGGCCGGGGTCTGCGCCGAGTTGTGGGCGTAAAAAGCGCCCCGCCCGGTGGTAGCGCACCTGGTGGGGCAACACGAAGACCAAATACGAAAAAATCAGTCCCGTGCCTTGATTATACCAGAGGCGCGGACGGAAATCAAGGAGGAATCATGGACGAAAAGCTGTTGACCCCCACCGAGCTGGCGGAGCAGTGGGGCGTATCGGTACATACCATCCACCGCTTGGCTAACCGAAAGAACGGCCTGCGGGCCTACAAGGTCGGGAACCTCACCCGCTTCAAGCCCTCTGACGTGGAGGCGTATCTGGCCGCCCATACGGTAAAGGTCCCGGAGAAACCTACGACCTTCTCCGATATGAAGCGGTTTAGGTATATGCCGGGAATGAAGGTTGTGTCAGTGTGAAGGAGGGGTATCCAGTGCACAAACGCCTTGACGACCTGCTCTCCGCCCTGGTGCTGGCGGCGGCTGTGGCGGTGATACTGGCAGGCTATTACTGCCTCTCACACTCTATTGTCCGAGCGGGCAAGATCGTGCCCATCCCTGTGGCCCCGGTCTGTATCGAGCTGCCCGCGCCGGAGCCTGAGCCATCGGAGGAAGCCGCGGAGGTCTGGAACCAAAGGGGCGATGCCTCATGATTACGTCTAGCCCATACGGCATCGGGCATATCACCAGGCCCGGATACGGCGAGCCGGAGCCGGTGAAGCCGATTTCTACCAGGGATGCGCCGGAAAACGTGGAAGCGTGCCTAAACTGCTCATTGCCGAACTGCCGCGCAAGCTCACCAGCCTGCCCGCTTCGAGGGAAGGAACCGCGAGTAAAGGCGCGTAAGCAGCCGGTCGAAACGGTGAAAAGAAATTTGGAGCGGGCCGATAAGGTCCGAGACCTGATCGATCGCGGCTGGCGGAACAGCGAGGCGATCTGCGAGGAGCTGCACATCAGCCTGTGGATGCTCAAGGACGCCAAGCGGCGGCTCAGGGAACGAGGGGAGATCAAGTAGGCATGGAACGATATCTTGAGTTTTTGCGCAGCAAGATCCAGGTGGCGCCAGAAACAGGCTTCGAGGTCAGTTCCAAAGAGGTGAACCCGGCCCTGAAGCCCCACCAGCGGGACGCGGTGATCTGGGCGTGCCATGGCGGCCGGCGGGCGCTGTTTGAATCCTTTGGCCTGGGTAAGACGGTGCAGGAGCTGGAGTGGTGCCGCCTCACCGCCGCCCACGAGGGCGGACAAGCCCTCATCGTGCTGCCGCTGGGAGTGCGCCAGGAGTTCAGCCGGGACGCGGCGGAGCTGCTGGGCATGGATCAGCCGCCCTATGTGCGCACTATGGCGGAGGCGGCGGAACACCGGGACGCGCCCATCCTCATGACCAACTACGAGCGGGTGCGGGACGGTGATATGGATCCTTCCGCGTTCTGCGCCACGGCGCTGGATGAGGCGTCGGTGCTTAGATCTTTCGGCAGCAAGACCTACCAGACGTTTCTGGATAAATTCCAGGGCGTGAAGTACAAGCTGGTGTGCACGGCCACGCCGTCCCCCAACAAGTACAAGGAGCTGATCCATTACGCCGGGTACCTGGAGGTGATGGACACCGGCCAAGCCCTGACCCGGTTCTTCCAGCGGGACAGCACCAAGGCAAACAACCTGACGCTGTACCCCCACAAGGAGGACGAATTCTGGCTGTGGCTGTCCACCTGGGCGCTGGTGGTCACAAAGCCGTCCGACCTGGGCTATCCCGATGAGGGCTATGATCTGCCGCCCCTGGAGGTGCGCCGCCATGTGGTGAGCGACCACTACAACGACAACCAGGACCGGGACGGCCAGTACAAGATCATTAACGACGCAGCCATGTCGCTGTCTGAGGCCAGCCGGGAGAAGCGGGAGAGCATCGCCGCCCGGGTGGCGAAGGCGAAGGAAATCGTGGACAGCGACCCGGACGCACACTTCATCCTCTGGCATGACCTGGAGGCGGAGCGGCACGCCCTCAAGGCGGCGCTGCCCGAGACAGTGGACATCTACGGCTCCATGGACTACGACGAGCGGGAGCGGCGGGTGATCGACTTCTCCGAGGGATGTACCCGGCTGTTCGCCACGAAAAAGAGCCTCAGCGGCTCGGGCTGCAATTTCCAGCGGCACTGTCATCGGGCCATTTTTGTTGGCATCGACTATGAGTTTAATGATTTCATTCAGGCCATTCACCGCATTTATCGTTTCCTACAGACCGAGCGGGTAATCATCGACGTGATCTGCACCGAGGCGGAGGACCCAATCTATCGGGCGCTGATGGCCAAGTGGGAGCAGCACAACCACCTGCAAGAGAAAATGCGGGAGATCGTCAAAAAGTATGGGCTGGGCGGGGCGCGGGCCGCCGCGCAGATGGCCCGGAGCATTGGAGTGGAGCGCGTGGAAGTCAAGGGCGAGAACTTCACCGCCGTCAATAACGACTGCGTGGAGGAGACGGCGCGGATGGAGGAAAACAGCGTTGACCTAATCGTCACCTCCATCCCGTTCAGCAATCACTATGAGTACACCCCCAGCTATAACGATTTCGGCCACAATGAGGACACGGCCCGCTTTTTTGAGCAGATGGATTACCTGACACCAAATCTGCTGCGGGCGCTGAAGCCGGGGCGGGTGTTCGCGTGCCACGTAAAGGACCGGGTGTTGTTCGGCAACGCCACCGGCACGGGGAGGCCAACCATAGAGCCCTTCCACGCCCTGTGCATTCAGCATTATATGCGCCATGGCTTTTTCTACATGGGCATGATCACGGTGGTAACAGATGTGGTTCGGGAGAACAACCAGACCTACCGGCTGGGGTGGACGGAGAACGGCAAGGACGGCACCAAGATGGGCGTCGGGTGCCCGGAGTACATCCTGTTGTTCTGTAAGCAGCAGACAGACCGCTCAAAGGGATACGCCGATGAGCCGGTGGTGAAGTCCAAAGAGGAATACACCCGGGCCCAGTGGCAGATCGACGCCCATGCCTTTGAGCGCTCCAGCGGCGACCGGCTGCTGACCAAAGCGGAGTTGGAGAAGATCCCGGTAGACCGCCTCCAGGCGGCGTACCGCAAATACAGCCGGGGAACGGTGTACAGCTACGAGGAGCATGTGGCCCTGGCCAAGAAACTGGATGCGGACGGCCGTCTGCCCGCCACCTTCATGGTGGTGGCGCCGGGAAGCTGGACGGATCAGGTGTGGGACGACATCAACCGCATGAGGACGCTGAACACAACCCAGAGTCAGCGGCGGCAGGCGCTCCATGTCTGCCCGCTCCAGCTGGACATCGTGGATCGGCTCATCAATCGCTACAGCAATCCGGGGGATCTGGTGCTTGACCCATTCGGCGGGCTGGGAACGGTGGCGCTGGAGGCCATGAAGGCCGGACGGCGGGGATATACCATCGAACTGAACAACGACTATTTCCGGGATGCTGTTGGGTACCTGAAGGAATTCGAGGCGAAAGAGGAGACAATTTCGCTGTTTGACATGATCGGATAAAAAGCGAGGAGGATCCGTTGGAATGGGCGGAAAGTTGACCCATCTCTCCCTATTCACCGGCATAGGCGGCCTCGACCTGGCGGCGGAGTGGGCAGGCTTTCGAACGGTCGGTCAATGCGAGTGGGCGGACTTCCCGACGAAGGTGCTGGAGAAGCACTGGCCAGATGTGCCGCGCTGGCGGGATATTCGGACGTTAGGGGGTGATAGTTTCTATGAATCCACAGGACTTCGAACAGTTGACGTTATTTCCGGTGGATTCCCGTGACTGTGCCAGCCGTTCAGCGTGGCCGGGAAGCGACGGGGCCGTGAGGATGACCGTTACCTCTGGCCGGAAATGCTTAGAGTTATCCAGGAGCTGCGGCCCGCTTGGGTCGTTGGAGAAAATGTTGCTGGAATCGTCAGCATGGCGCTCGACCAGGCGATATCTGACCTGGAAGGTATCGGCTACGCCTGCCAGGCGTTTATTATTCCGGCTTGTGCCGTCGACGCCCCGCACAGGAGAGACCGATGCGCCATTGTGGCCTACCGCAACTGGGCGGTGCGGGAGAGGGGCGTCCAAGACAGCGACACGCCAGGGCGGCCCAGATCTACAGACAGCGGTTGCGATGTTCCCGACCCCCACGCGATTCGATGCGGAGTGCGGGGATCTGAAGGGGAAGGAGTACAACGGCCAGAGCCGCCATGCCATGAAGTTGATTCAGGCGGCAAAGCTGTATACGACTCCCTGTGCATCCGACGCCCAGGGAACGAGCGGCGGAAACAATTCAAGGAGTTTGAGAACGGATGTTGGTGGCCAGCTGAACCCGATGTGGGGCGAGTGGCTCATGGGATTCCCTCTCGGGTGGACAGACTTAAATGCCTCGGAAACGCCGTAGTGCCACAGCAGTTTTACCCGGTGTTCCGGGCGATTTCGGAGATAGAAAGGGGAATGAAAAACCGCCCCGTTTCCGGGGCGGCGGGTCAGAACTGATCCTCCCGGTCTGCCGGGTTGGGCCGGGTGTGGTACACCTTCATTTCCGGGCCGGAGGTGCCGGCGATGATGGGGCGGGCCTTCGCTTTGGTGCGTTTGGCCTTGCCCTGGATCTCCGGCACCGGCGGGACGTCGTTCCGTGGATGGGTGTGCGTCCAATCCGGCCTGGCCATGCCTTTCTTTGCCATATCAAAATCACCTCTGGGTCAGTTTGCCCGGAGATAGGAGGACTTATGACTAGAGAAGAAGCGGTTAAAGCATTGAGCTTAATGGAGCACGTAGAAAGTATTGTCGCTGCTTATGAGCCGGGTGAGATCAGGAACGACACAACAGTGCGTGAGCTGAAGGAGGCTTGCCGCGCTGCAGCTGCCGCCCTCCGCGCCCAGCAGGCCCCTGCCAAATTGGACAGGAGCCAGTGGGAGGGGTGTGAGTGGTGCATATCTCTCGACAAATCGGTTGGAGCACATGAGTGTGGTGAAATGCTTGCCATAAGAGGGGTGCAATACACCCGCTGTGGTGATGGGACAACGTATTCGGTTAAGGAGCAGTTTTGCCCAATCTGTGGCCGCCCACTCAACGAGGAAGCCTGGGCGGAGCTGGAGAGGAGAATTGGAGGCAACGATGAGAAAAGCAATCGCAATTGACTTTGACGGATGCCTATGCGAAAACACATGGCCGGAAATTGGCGCACCACACTGGCCTGTGATTCGTGCCGCTCAGTTAGCACAGCATGAGGGCGCGGCCCTAATCCTGTGGACATGCCGAAACGGAGATTTGTTGGATGCTGCTGTGAAGTGGTGTGGTGAGCACGGCCTGATATTCGATGCCGTCAATAAAAATCTGCAGGAACGGATGGAGCATTACGGCAGTGAGAGCCGAAAAATCAGTGCAGATGAATACTGGGATGATTGCGCTGTACATATGCCTGCGCCACCCAACGACCCGCTGACCTTGGAGGGGCTGCGGGAGATGGACGGGGAGGCGGTATGGACTCCAGTTTATAATTTGCCGCAAGGAGGATATTACTGCCTCTGTAACAAGGGTGTAATAACTGTTCCCAGCGGACGTCTTATTGACTGTAAGGATATACCAGACTGGACGTTCTACCGCCGCAAGCCGGAGGCCATCCCACGGGAGGGGGAGAGCGCATGAATAATGATGAGCGCGTCCTTATTCGGTATGTGTGCGACGGAGATATGCGGCGGGCGCAGATGCAGGCCAGAAGTATCTTGAATGCAATTTCGTCCCAAAAGGATGCCGCGTTCCGAGATGATATGCTCCGCCGAATGACGAGGGCGCCGAAAGGCTTCATGGAGCTGCCTCAGAATCTCAAAGGCCTTTTGGCGGTCGAGGACTCTGCTGCTTTCCCAGAGGAAAAGTTCCTGATCCGCAAAACGGAGATGGAGGCGGCGGAGAAAACCATATCCCTCTATCGTGCAGCCAAACGTCTTTCGGATATGGGCATTCCCTATCTGCCTGCCCTCATGCTGTATGGAGAGAGCGGCTGTGGGAAAACAGAACTGGCCAGGTACATAGCCCATAGAGCCGAGCTGCCGTTTGCCTATGTCCGTTTTTCGAGCGTCGTAGATGCTCACTTGGGCGGAACCCAGTCAAACATAGCAAGGATTTTTGAATATGTCCGCTCCAACCCGTGCGTCTTATGTTTCGATGAAATTGACGCCATTGGGATGACGCGTGGGCAGGCTCATGAACTTGGCGAAATGAGCCGTGTTGTGATAGCTGTAATGCAGGAGCTTGACCAGGCTCCCAACAATGCAATCATCATCGGCACCACCAATCGTTTTGACCAGCTTGATCCAGCTCTCGTGCGTAGATTCCCTCTGCGGTATGAACTGGTTCCGCTGTCTGCCGACGAGACGAAAGAGTTTGCGCGTAAATTCTTCCAATATGTGGGGCTGGTCTCTGCTGACTGGTGGATAGACGGCTGGTGCAAAAAAACCTTTGAGGGAAACGTCCCTGCGGCAACCGTTGTGAGGGAATGTACAGATGTTGTCGTCAATCACATTTTGCAGGAGGGATAACCATGGAAATGGAATATGCAGGCAAAAAAGTGAACTTGCTCCCGTGCCCGTTCTGTGGCGGAGATCCGGCTATTCACAGTTACAGAAGGCTCGGTTCGTGGTATCGCATCCACTGCGCTGGGGACGGTTGCCTCATGGTGCCGGTGACCTACAATTACCGAGACCTCGAGCAGGCCGTTGCCGCCTGGAATCAAAGGCCGGGGAAGGAGGCCACCTCATGAGCGACCTGTTTGCGCGCATCGCCATTGAGGACGCGACGAAGGAAGCCTTCAAGCGGATATCGACACCGCTGAGGAATATGTCAAGAATAAACCGTGAAGTGCGGTAAGGAAGGTGAATACAAATGCCAATCAAAATAACCCAGTTTGAGGCCGAGAACGTCAAACGCATCAAGGCTTTACAGCTGACTCCCGCTGAAAACGGCCTTACGGTCATTGGGGGGCGAAATAACCAGGGCAAGACCTCTGTGCTGGACGCTATCATGTGGGCGCTGGGCGGAGATCGCTACCGCCCCTCTCAGGCCCACCGAGAGGGCTCTGTCCTCCCGCCCCGGGAGCGGTTGGTGTTATCCAACGGAGTTATCGTGGAACGATCCGGCAAAAACAGCGACCTGAAGGTCACGGACGCTCAGGGCAAAAAAGCGGGACAGCAGCTGCTCAACTCCCTGGTGGAGCAGCTGGCGCTGGATATGCCCAAATTCATGCAGTCCACCAGCCGGGAGAAGGCATCCACTCTCCTGCGGGTCATTGGCCTGGAGGAGCAGGTGAATGCTCTGGAACGGCAGGAGAAAGATCTGTACGATCAGCGCCGCACCGTCGGGCAGATCGCCGATCAGAAAGCCAAGCACGCCAAGGAACTGCCTGAATGGCCTGGTGTTCCGTTGGAGCCCATTTCCGCATATGATCTCATCCAACAGCAGCAGGCCATCCTGGCCCGCAACGGGGAAAATCAGCGTAAGCGGGAGCGGGCGGAGCAGCTGGAGCGGCAACGGGCAGAACTGGCCCAGGAGCTGGCAAAGCTTCAGACGCAGTACGATACCATTTGCCGGGACTGCGATATTGCGCAAAGGGATGCCATCGACCTCTTGGACGAAGCCACCGATGAGCTGGAGGCCAGCATCCGGGACATCGAGGCCACCAACGCAAAAGTCCGCACCAATCAGGACAAGGCCAGAGCGGAAACGGAGGCGAAGGAGTACGGAGATCAGTACACCGCGCTGACGGCCCAGCTGGAGGCGGTTCGTCAACAGAAGGCGAACCTTTTGCAGGGCGCCAAACTGCCTCTGCCCGGCCTGTCGGTGGAGGACGGGGAACTGACCTATCTGGGCAAGCCCTGGGACTGCATGAGCGGCAGCGATCAGCTAAAGGTGTCCACGGCAATTGTCCGGGCGCTGAAGCCGGAGTGCGGTTTTGTCCTCCTGGATAAGCTGGAGCAGATGGATTTGGAAACTCTGCGGGAGTTTTCCGCATGGATGGAGACGGAGGGCCTTCAGGGCATTGCCACGAGGGTGTCCACCGGCGGAGAGTGCTCTATCATCATTGAGGACGGCTGCATCAGTGAGGCGGGACACCCAGCCGACACGGCCGATCCCATCTCTTGGAAAGCGGGTGTATTTTAATGGGACAGCTGAAAATCATTAACGGAAAGACCGGCGGCGCACTTAAGACGGTGCTCTATGGTCCGGAGGGTATCGGGAAGTCCACCTTTGCCGCCCAATTCCCGCGGCCCCTGTTCATTGACACAGAGGGTTCGACCCGCCATATGGATGTGGCCCGCACAGAGAAGCCCACTAGCTGGGCAATGCTGCTGGACCAGGTCAAGTGTGTCCGGGATGATCCTGGGCTGTGCGGCACCCTGGTCGTCGATACAGCTGACTGGGCGGAGCAGCTGTGTATCGACAGTATCTGCGCCAGCAAGAAGCTGACCGGCATTGAGGACATGGGCTACGGCAAGGGCTATGTCTATTTGGCGGAGGAGTTTGGCCGCCTGCTGAATCTGCTGGAGGAGGTAGTGGGGAAGGGTATTCATGTGGTGCTCACCGCCCACGCCATGATGCGCAAGTTCGAGCAGCCGGATGAGATGGGGGCCTATGACCGCTGGGAGCTGAAACTTCAGAAAAAAACGGCCCCGCTGGTGAAGGAGTGGAGCGATCTCCTGCTGTTTGCCAACTATAAGACCATGTCGGTGGCCACAGATAACACCGGGAAGAAATTCAAGGCTCAGGGCGGCAAGCGGGTGGTCTACACCTCGCATCATCCCTGCTGGGATGCGAAGAATCGGCTGGGTCTGCCGGAGGAACTGCCTCTGGAGTTCGGCGCTATTGGCCCGTATTTGTTCCCGGCACAGGCGGAGAGTCCCACCCCAGAGCCCAAAGCACCGCCGGCGGCAGCGTCCGCGAGTGATCCCGTGCCGTCCGCTGAGACGGCTCCGAGGAAGCCTGAGCCCAAGCCGGAGCAGGAGCCGGGTATGTACATCCCCGCTGCGCTCAGGCCGCTGCTGGACAGCGCCGATGTGACGGAGCAGGAGGTTCGCCGGGTAATCGCTGACCGGCAGAAGGTGTTCCCTATGGGCACCAGCTGGGAGGTCATGGAAAAGTCCGGCTTTGTGGACGGCTGGGTGCTGCCGTTCTGGGACAAGATCGTGCAGGCCATCGAAAACGACCCGAATCGGCTGCCCTTGCCTTTTTAAGTACAAATTGCAGAGATATCTCTCCCGCTTTTATTCAAATTTAAGGAGGACTTTACATGAGCGACTACACGAACAACGCGCCCCACGAGCTGGGCTGGGACGATGAGATCGTCAACGATTCCGGCAGCTATCTTCTGCTGGAGGAGGGCGACTACAGCTTTACCGTTACGGGGTTTGAGCGGGCCAGGTTCCCCGGCTCGGCGAAAATCCCGCCCTGCAACAAGGCGGTGTTGACCTTGACCGTGGAGGCCGATGGAGGGACGACATCGGTCAAGTATGACCTGATCCTTTACTCCACGATGGAGTGGAAGCTGTCCGAGTTCTTCCGGGCTATTGGGCAGAAAAAGCACGGTGAACCCCTCCGTCCCCGGTGGAACGAGCTGGTGGGATCCCGAGGCAGGGCTCACTTCAAGCCCCGCGCCTACACCAAGAAGGACGGCAGCGAAGGTAAGGCCAATGACGTGGAGAAGTTCTACGACTACGACCCGGCCGCCATGGGCGGCGGCTGGTCTGACATGGGGGACGTATCCACGCCGTGGGACACGAGTAAGTTCTGATGGAGCTGCGTCCATATCAGCAGGAGGCCCGGGAAGCTGTGGAGCGGGACTGGGCCGGCGAGTTCCTGCGCACACTGCTGGTGCTGCCCACTGGCTGCGGCAAGACCATCGTGTTCTGTAAAATCATAGAGGACATGCGCGGTCTGCTGGAGGGTGACGTGCAGAACTATGACGGCCAGACCGACATGGTGGCCACCAGCACCAAGACCTTTGAGCAGGGCGTCGTGGTGGTCAGCCGGATGCAGGCGTGGGTGGAGAAGGACTTCTCCCACGACATCACCGGCGGCGTCGACTTCATGGACAACGTGGCTCAGCAGGTGGTGGAGCATTACCAGGATGTGGATCAGGATACGCTCCTGGCCGTCCTCAAGGGTGTGTTCGCCATGAAGGGCGCCAAGGGCGCGGAGTTCGTCAAGAAGCACACCTACACTGTGGACGGCCCCATGGAGGCTACCACCCTCAACAGCGCCACTGCCCAGGCATGCGGCGACCGCAAGAAGAAATTCGCCATGGTGTTCATGCACTCCGTCGTAGCCACCAACCTGGAGAACATGAACCTGATTACCCACCTGAAGTACACCGACAAGGACGGCGTGACCCGCGATCTGGAGCTGGGCACCTGGAACGGCAAGCTGGTGATTGTCGACGACAGCATGCCCGTAGAGGAGACCGAGGACGGCACCATCTATACCAGCTATGTGCTGGGTGAGGGCGCGATCGACTTTGAGGACATCGGGGCCAAGGTGCCCTATGAGATGGGTCGGGATCCTGCCAAGAATGGCGGCCAGGATACCCTCTACACCCGTCAGCGCAAGGTGTTCTCCCCCAAGGGCATCTCCTACGAGAAGAAGGTGCAGGCGTCCCTCTCCCCCACGGACGCGGAGCTGGCCAACGGCGAGAACTGGGACCTGGTACACTCCGGGGAGGCCGAGGAGGCCCAGCGGTCCTATATCGCGGACAAGGTGATCCCCATCGCCCGCATCCGCTCCAAGGGCTGAGACCAGCGCCGTGGAAGTGTATGAGGCCGTGGTGTCCCGGCTGGCTATGCTGGGGTACGCCGCCACCGAGGAGGACAAGCCCGCCCTGGAGTTCCTGATCTCCAAGTGTCGAGTGGAGCTTCTGGCAAATATCAACCATAAGGAAGTGCCGAACGGCCTTTTCTATACGCTGGCAGATATGGTGGCCGGGTCTTTCCTCCACGATAAACTGGCCGCCGGCGGCCTGGAAATTGAGGGCGTGGACTTGTCCCAGCAGCCCAAGAGCATCACCGAGGGGGACGTCAAGGTAGAGTTTGCCGGCGCCAGTGATGGGGTGAGCAACGCCGAGACGCGGTTTCGCTCCAAGCTGGACGCTATGATGCATCCATCAGAGAGCGTCCTGGGGGCGTTTCGGAGGTTGAGATGGTGACCGACGCTTACAAAAAGGCCGTCCAAAGCCTGTGGGAAGGTAAGGCCACCATCACCGTGCGGGAAGGTAAGGTCAACGAGACCAATGGCCGCACCGAACCCGTGGAGCGTATCACGGCCTCCGATCTAGCCTGCCGCATCTCCTTTTCCACCGTTAAGAGTACGGAGCCCACCGAGGAGGCCGCCAGGGTGGCCCAGACCGTTGCGCTCTATATTGACCCCTCCGTGGACATCCCGGAGGGGTCGAAAATTACCGTCACGCAAAAGGGCGTGACGGCTGACTATGAACGCAGCGGCAAGGCGGCGGTGTATACCTGCCACCAGGAGGTGCCGCTGGAGCTGTGGAAGAGGTGGGCCTGATGGCGAAGAGTTGGGGGAGCTGTGATTTTAAGCAGCTCCAAAAGCTCAGAGACAATCTGGGCAAGCTCCAGAACGTGGACATGGATAAATTCTGCCGTGACGTGTCCAAGGAGCTGGCCGCCCGGCTGCTGGCCCTGGTGATCCCCCGGACGCCGGTGGGGCAGTATCCCAAAGCCAGCGGCAAAAAGGGTGGCACCCTGCGCAGGGGCTGGACGGTCAACACCGGGGACGCGGCGGGCTATGCCGCAAAGCTGCCCGTGACGAAAGCTGGGAGCGAATACCGCATCGAGGTAATTAACCCGGTGAGCTATGCCAGCTATGTGGAGTTTGGCCACCGCACCGCAGACGGCACGGGCTGGGTGCCAGGCCAATATTTCCTCACTCTCTCTGAGCAGGATTTGCGGAATTTGGCCCCTGGCATCATTGAGCGGAAGCTGAATGGGCTCTTGCGGGAGGTTTTCAATGTCTGAAATCAGCTTCAACAGTATTTTTGATGGGGTGAGCCGTGCGCTTCACGCCGCCTTTCCACCTCCGACCCAAATCTATGGCGATGAGGTCAAGCAGGATCTCAAGCCCGGGGACTTTAACGTAGTCATGTCCGGAGCTGGGCACAAGCAGGAAGTGGGCCGGCGGTACAAGCGGACTCCCACTATCGACGTGATCTACTACCCTCGCGAGGACAACGCTGAGTGCTATGACATAGCGGACCAACTGACCGCTGTGCTGGAGAGCATCACGACCCCGGAGGGGGACGTTGTTCATGCCACCAGCTGCACATGGGCCGTCACCGATGGGGTGCTCCATGTACTGCTGACCTATGACCATTTCGTATATCGCCCCCGTGAGGAAGTCATGATGGGCGAATTGAAAATTGACCAGAAAGGATGACAAAAAATGCCTAATGCCAAAGACACGGCGGCCCCTGAGGCCACCGCAAAGAAAGCGGAGCCCACCTACACCAAGGACCAGCTGGGCGTTTCCAAGCGCTACGCCAACCGGCGCGACTTGGTGAACGTGCTGCTGGAGGACGGCAAGGCCTACACCTTGGCCGAGGTGGACGCGCTCATTGAGAAGTTTCTGAAAGGAGCGGTGAAATAATGGCACTCGGCGGCGGCACCTGGCTGGTCCAAAACAAGATCCTGCCGGGCAGCTATATCAACTTTTCCAGCATCACCAAAGCGTCCGCCACACTGTCTGACCGTGGATATGCGGCGGCGCCCTTTGTCCTGAGCTGGGGCCCCGAAAATGAGGTTTTTGCTGTGACCTCCGGGGAGTTCCAGAAGAACAGCAAGGCCATTTTTGGCTACTCCTATGACCACCCCAAGATGTTGGCGCTGCGGGAGATTTTCCTCCATGCCACCACCGTCTACTGTTACCGCCTAGGCCTGGGGGCGGTCAAGGCCGCCAACGACTTTGCAACCGCCAAATATCCCGGCGTGCGGGGCAACGACATCTCCACCGTCATTGCGCCCAACGTGGACGATGAGGATCTGTGGGATGTCACCACCTATCTGGACGGCATCGCCCAGGACACTCAGACGGTGGCTGAGGCGGCCGATCTGGTGGGCAACACCTGGGTGGACTTCAAGAAAAACGCCACTCTGGAGGGTACGGCTGGCGCTCCGCTGACCGGCGGCAAAGACGTGGAGAGCGTTACCGGGGACAGCCACCAGTCTTTTCTTGACAAGATCGAGGCCTATGCCTTTAACGCCCTGTGCTGCCCGGCGGCTGACCCCACTATTGTGCGGCTCTATGCCACCTATACCCAGCGGGTGCGGGATGAGGTGGGCGCGAAATTCCAGCTCATTGCGTGGAAACCCTCCACTGTGGACTATGAGGGCACCATCGGCGTGTGGAATACGGCCACCCATGCCACCCTGGATGTGGATGAGCACGCCGTTGTCTACTGGGCCACTGGGGTCCAGGCCGGTGTGGCTGTCAATAAATCCCTGACCAATGCCAAGTATGATGGGGAGCTTATTCTGGACACGGACTACACCCAGGCGGAGCTCACGGCGGCTATCAAGGCTGGCAAGTTTATGTTCCACAATGTCAACGGCCTCACCCGTGTGCTGGAGGACATCAACACCCTGCTGACCCTCTCCGACACCAAGGGAGAGGTCTTCCAGAGCAACCAGACCATCCGGGTGTGCGACCAGATTGCCAATGACATTGCGGTGCTGTTCAATGAGCGCTATGTGGGCGTGGTGCCCAACGATGCCTCCGGGCGCTCCGCCCTCTGGGGAGACATCACCCACTACATCAAGCAGCTTGAGGACATCCGGGCTGTGGAGAACTTTGACCCGGACACGGTGACCTGTGAGCAGGGTGATAAGAAGAAAGCCGTTCTGGTCATCGTCAACGGCCTCAACATCATCAACGCCATGGCCCAGCTCTACATGAGCGTTATCATCCAGTAAAGGAGGGGAAATAAATGTCTGACGGAGCTATGATGAAAGCCGGGGATGCTGTCAGTGCCCACCGCGCGGAATGCTTTGTCACCATCAACGGCACCCGATACTCTATGCTGATGGCCAAAGAGTTTGAGGGCAAGGCCCAGGTCAATACCAGGGAGGTCCCCCGGCTGGGGAACATCGTGATCGGGCACAAGGCTGACACACTGGTGCTGGCCTTTTCCATGACCATCTACAAGTGTACGGAGATCTTTGACGACGTGATCGAGGAGTTCATCCGCACCGGCGTCATGCCCCCGTTCACGATCCAGACCAGCAACGACGACCAGGCCAGCAGCGTGGGCCGCAGCACCAAGATCTACAACGACTGTGTGCTGGACGGCGACGTACTCCTGTCCATGTTCAACGCTGAGGGCGATTTTGTCGAGCAGAGCATCGGGGGCTTCTGCGACAGTATTGCCCGCCCGGAGAAGTACACCAACCCGACCTATATGTGAGTTTAGGAGGAATGAGCTATGAGTAAGACCCTGTCCGCTTTTATGCGCCCCAACGTCGAACAGATCGCCAACACCAAGTACGCCGCCTCCCCCCGGTTCAGAGGGGAGGACGGCAAGCCCCTGGAGTGGGAAATTCGGTGCATCTCCGCCGACGAGTACGCCCGTATCCGCTCCGACTGCATCCGGCAGGTGCCGGTGCCGGGGAAGAAGAACCAGTTTGCCCAGCGACTGGACACCTACGCCTTCCAGGCCAGGGTGTGCGCCCGCTGCACCGTGTTCCCCGACCTCAACAACGCCGAACTTCAGAACAGCTGGGGCGTGGTGAAGCCGGAGGAGTTGCTGGGGGCCATGCTCATCGGCGGCGAGTTCGACGACTACGTCACCGAGGTGTTTCAGGCCAACGGCTTCAAAACGGAGAACGAGCTGGTTGAAGAGGCAAAAAACTGATTGAGGGCGGCGACCCGGAGGCCAACTATGCGCACTTTTGCTTGCAGAAGTTTGGCTGGGAGCCGTCCAAATTTTTAAATCTGCCGGTTAAAGAGCGGGCTGTGGTGATCGCCTCCATTGACGTCCGCATCGCGACAGAGAAGAAAAAAGAGGCGGAGCTGAACAGCAAGGTGAAAAAGGGTAGGGGGCGGAAGCGCTGACCTGGCTCTTGACCTATGGACATCTCCTCGGTTATAATGAGCTTATCAAAGTTGAGGAGGCGTACCGCTATGGGTTTATTTAAACCAAAACTTGCCCCCGGCGTAAAAGCAAAAATGGAGCGGCCCGGCGTTCGGGCATTTGTGTCTGTTCCGTGCTCGTCCGGGCTCCCCGTTGCTGAAGGTACCTTCTGTCAAATATATTATTTTGATGAGTTTCTTGAGATTGTTGCCGCCGGGGTTGAATACACGCTGAAGATGGGGCAGATACATGATATATCTATCCAGACTAAGTCAGCCGTGCAATCACAATTTGTAAGCAGCACTGGCGGGGCAGTCCTTGGTGCCGCTATTGCGGGGCCTGTCGGCGCAGCCATTGGAGGACGCGCGAAGAAGAAGGAAGTCAGAACAGTTGCATTATACTTGACGATTTCCTATACAAATAAGGATGGAAACATTACTTATATTGCGTTCGATGCATCGCATACGCCGAAATGCAGGGAAATGGAGTCGCTTTTCCGCAAGCGTGCCCCAAAGTCTGGCCAAATTGAATTATAAATACTGAGCCGCCCCTCCGACATTGGAGAGGGCGGCGCTTTTATGCCCAGGGGGAGGCGGATTTGTGGCAACAATCAAATCTCAAATGACGCTGAACGACGGCTGGAGCGGCGTACTGAAGAAAATAACTCGGGCACTGGACATCACGCTGGCCTCTTTCGAGCAAGTACAACGGGCCTCCGGTAAGGCTATGGATGTAACTGCCATTGAAGCGGCGCGGGGAGCGCTGGCCGAGGCCAGCAGCGCGGTGGATGAGATGGCGGAGAACTACCGACGCGCGGCCCAGGAGGAGGAAAAACTAAACCAGAATATCAAACAGGGCGCCTCCGCGATGGACGGCCTACTGGGCAAGGTGACCTCCGTGGTGGCCGCTTATGCCAGCATAGGCAAGGCGAAGAGCTTCGCCACGGATGCTCTTGGGGCTGCCGACGTGCAGATCGGTGCCCAGGTACAGCTAAAAACCGTCATGGAAAACATGGGATCCCTTGACTACTACGACCAGGTGCTGGATAAGGCCGGCGCGATTCAAGGTAAGGGCATCTACGGCGACGAGGCCATGATTGCGGGAGCGGGGGAGCTGGCCACCTACTTTTCCGACGGGGAGGCCATCCTCTCCATGATGGACACCCTGAGCAACTACGCGATGGGTATGAGCGGAGGCGGTGCGCTGGACACCACGGCTATGGTGGATTACGCCACCGGCATCGGCAAGATCATGACGGGCAGCTATGACGCCATGACCAAAAAGGGCTTTGAGTTTACGGACGTCCAAAAAGCTATCATCGAAGGCTCCGCCAACGAGGCGCAGATCGCGGCAGAGTTGGGAGCGGAGTACCTAAGCATGAGCGCAGATATGCAGGCCGCCGCTGTCATTGGTTCGGTGATAGACGAGAACTGGGCGGGGCTGTATGAGGCCATGAGCAATATCCCAGAGGGCAAGCTGATTCAGCTGAACAACACCTTGGGGGATATCAAAGAGAGTGCCAAAGGGGCGCACGCTGTTGCCAGTGCTGCGGAAACAGCGGCGATTTTTGCGCTTATCGTGGCCCAAGATGGTCTTAACGCAGCCATGGCGGCGTGTCCTATCACTTGGATCGTGGTGTGCGTAATCGCCCTTGTGGCGGGCCTGGTGGCCCTGTGCAATTGGATTGCGACGACTACGGGCGTGGCTCAAACGGGCTTTGGCGTTATCACTGGCGGCATCAATGTGGTCATGCAATTCTTTGTCAATCTGGGTCAGACCGTGGCCAACATCGCCCTGGGTATCTGGAACGCCCTAGGGGCCTGCTGCTCCAACATAGGCACTGCATTCCACAACGTGATTGCCAATGTGCAGGGATGGTTCTACGATCTGCTGGCCACCGGTTTGACGGTGATTGAGGGTATCTGCGCCGCATTGAACAAGCTGCCCTTCGTGGAATTTGACTATTCCGGCATCTCTGACAAGGCGGATGAGTATGCCGCCAAGTCCGCAGCCGCTTATGGCAGCACAGAGGAATTCACCAGTGTGGCGGACGCGTTCAATGAGGGCTTCGGAACCTTCGACACCTTTTCCAAGGGCTGGGCCTCCGACGCGTTCCAGGCCGGGGCAGCTTGGGGCGACGGCATAGTCGACAAGGTGGGCGGCTTCTTTGGCGGCTTGGGCTATGAGCCGGGAACCATGGATGACCTCATGGAGAAATACGGAAACACTCCCGGCGGCCCATTGAACGACCTGGGCAATGACGTGGGAACCATCGCGGACAACACCGGCGGCATGGCGGACGCTTTGGAGATCAGCGGCGAGGAGCTGAAATATCTCCGGGACATCGCGGAGCGGGACGCTATCAACCGCTTTACCACGGCGGAGGTTAAAATCGACATGACCGGCATGCAGAACCGCATCGACGGCAGCATGGATCTGGACGGCGTGATCCGGGAGCTAACTGACGGGTTCTCTGAGGCTCTGGTCACCGCCGCGGAGGGGGTACACGCATGAGCTACACCTGCTATCTGGGGGGTATGGAGGTTCCCACCCCCGCCAAGCTGACGGTCAAGGTCAAGGGAAAAAATAAGACTCTGGTGCTGCTCAATGAGGGCGAGGTCAATTTCCTGCGCTCCCCCGGCCTGACGGAGATTACGGTGCCACTGGTGTTCCCCATGCTGGGCGCCGCCCGGTCCCCATCGGCGTATCTGGATATGCTGGAGGACTTAAAGGCCAGCAGAAAAACCACGCAATTTATTTTGGTGCGCTCCAGCCCGAGCGGGCGGTGGCTCTTTGACACCAATATGACGGTGAGCGTGGAGGACTACAACATCGTGGAGGACGCCACCAAGGGGCTGGACGTGTCGGTGGACGTGAGCCTGAAACAGTGGCGGGATTACGGCACCAAGACCGCCACTGTGGAGCAGTCTGCCGCAGGGGAGCAGACCGTCACGGTGGAGCAGGAGCGGGATGCCAGTACGGCCCCTACTGCCAAGACCTACACGGTGAAAAAGGGCGATACCCTTTGGGCGATTGCCGCCAAGTATTACGGTAAGGGTTCTGAGTATGCCAAAATCTATGAGGCCAACGGGGACAAAATCAGCAACCCGAATCTAATCTATCCAGGGCAGGTGTTGACGCTGCCATGACCTACGAACTGATGATCCAGCACGGGAGCAGCGTCATGCTGCCCCCCACCGTCGAAGGTGTGACCATTGAATGGGAGCGCCAGGGTCAGCCGGGGAAGCTGGTGGTCGATGTGGTCAAAACACCCGGCCTCAGCTTTCAAGAAGGGGATCCATGCCGCTTTTCTGTGGACGGTGTCCCCATTTTTTATGGCTTTGTTTTTGAGAAATCGCGCAAGGGCAGCAACCCCAGGGTCATTACCGTCACGGTGTATGACCAGCTGTATTATCTGAAGAACAAGGACACCTACGTGTACGAGAACAAAACCGCCGACGCTGTGATCCGCATGATTACGGACGATTTCCAGTTGAACGTGGGCAGCCTGGAGGGCACTGGCTTCACCATCGCCAGCCGGGTAGAGGATAACAAGGCCCTGTTTGACATCATCCAGACGGCCCTGGACGAGACGTTGAAGGCCACGGGGCGGATGTACGTACTCTACGATGATGTAGGCAGGCTGACCCTCAAAGGGCTGGGCAGCATGAGGATCAATATGCTGGTGGACGATGCTGCCGCCGGGGACTACGACTACAAAAGCTCCATCTCCGACCAGACCTACAACAAGATCAAGCTGTCCTATGAGAACAAGGAAACCGGCAAGCGGGAGATCTACATCGCCCAGGACGGGGGCAATATCAGCCAGTGGGGTGTCCTCCAGTATTACGAGAAGATCGACAGCACCGGTAACGCCAAGTCTATGGCGGACGCCCTATTGAGCCTCTACAACACCAAGACCAGGACGCTCCGCCTCCAAAATGTGCTGGGGGACGTTCGGGTCCGAGGAGGGACGCTGCTGGTGGTGCGGCTGGGCCTGGGGGACATCAATCTGTCCAACTACCTTATGGTGGAGCAGGTCAAGCACACCTTCAACGACGGACAGCACTTGATGGATATGAAGATGCGGGGTGGTACGTTTGTCGCTTGATGTCAACGAGCTGGTGCGGCTGGTGAAGCAGGCCGCCGTGGACGCTGTGTGGGCTGGCAGTCCTATGATGATGTGCCACGGCACTGTGATCGGCACTGCTCCGCTGAAAATCCAAGTAGACCAGAAGAAAATCTTAGGTAAGACCCAGCTGATCCTTACCGACAATGTGCGGGACTTCAACGTGGTGCTCTCCACCATTGAGGGGGAGGGCACGAGCGAGGGCCCGCACTATACCGAGGAGGCGAGCGCACACCGGCACCGATACGAGGGCCGAAAAAAGTGGCGGGTGCACAACGCCCTGAAGCTGGGCGAGAAAGTGATCCTGCTGCGTTGCGACGGTGGGCAAAAATACATCGTTTTGGACAGATGGGAGGCGCGAGAGTAATGGGTGTTTTACCAACCACGGGGGACGACCTGGATCTCATTGCGTTCCAATTTGGCGTCCAGCCAGGCTTTACCCACAAGCTGGACATAGCCCAGCAGCGGGTGCGGGGAACCACCGACGGGCGAGATGCCGTACTCCAGGCGGCCTACCTCATTTTGAATGTGGAGCGCTACGCCTACTCCATCTATTCCCGCAACTACGGCTCCGAGTCGTCCGACCTGATTGGCAAGCCCAAGGACTACGCCATGAGCGAAATAAAGCGAAGGTACACTGAGGCATTGCTCCAGGATGACAGGATTACCAGCCTCAGTGACTGGGAGTTTGAGTCAGGGCGGAAAAGTGTCACGGCCAGGTTTGTGATCCACACCATCTACGGTGACGTGGAAGCTTCCAAGGAGGTGGAAATTTAGTGTTTGAGGATATGACCTATGAGGCCCTGGTGAAGCGAGCGCTGGCCAGGGTGCCCCCGTCTATGGACAAACGGGAGGGCTCCATGGTGTTCAACGGCGTGGCCCCGTCCATGGCAGAAGTAGCCCAGCTGTATATCGCGGCAGACTTTGTTTTCAAGGCTACCTATCTGCTCACTGCTCCCCGGGAGTATCTCATCAAGCGGGCGTCTGACCGCAACATGGCCCCTTATCCTGCCAGCGCCGCCGTCTATCGGGCGGAGTTCAACCGGGAGGTGCCGGAGGGGACCCGCTTCTCCTGCGAGGACATGAATTTCGTGGTGACGGGCCGAATGGACCCAGAGGACGACACTGAAACCGGATTGAGTCACCGGGTGACCTGTGAAGCTGTGGGGGCGGCGACCAACCATTACAGCGGCCAGCTGATCCCCATCGAGTACCTGGAGGGCCTGACCCATGCGGAGTTGGTGGAACTGCTGATCCCCGGCGACGATGAGGAAGAGACGGAGAGGTTCCGGCAGCGGGTCCTTGACAGCTTTCAGTCCCAGGCGTTCGGCGGAAACCAGGCCGATTATCGGGAAAAGGTGCTGGCCATCCCCGGTGTGGGCAACGTCAAGGTTCATCCCGTATGGAACAGGAACCTGCGCCCCGCTACACTGATTCCCAGCAGTGAGGTGGTGGCGTGGTTTGAGGCTGTGAAGGACACCCTGGAGCCTGTTGTGGCGGAATGGCTGACGTCGGTGTTTACGGCGGCATCCAATAAGCTGCTGACCGTCGGTGGAACCGTCAGGCTTGTTATCATGGCGTCCAACTTCACCGCGCCCACTAAAACGCTGCTGGAGGAGGTACAGACCAAAATGGATCCCACCCAGAACGCGGGGGAGGGGCTGGGCCTGGCGCCCATCGGCCATGTGGTGAAGGTGGATGGCGTGGCCCCGGAGCCGGTAAATATTGAGTTGCACCTGACCTATGCCGCGGGTTGGAGCTGGGAAGCGGTGCAGAGTTATGTGGAAGATGTGATCGACAACTATTTTGCGGAGCTGGCGCAGGCATGGGCCAGCTCTGATTTTTTGACCGTCCGCATTTCCCAGGTAGAGAGCCGTATCCTCTCCGGGTGTGCTGCCATGATTACCGACATCGGCGGCACAAAGATCAATGGTGTGGAGAGCAATCTGGCGCTGGATCCGGACAGCATTCCGGTGAGGGGTGAGGTCAGTGGATAGGAAGCTGATAGACTATCTGCCCCCGGTGCTCCGGGAGGTTATGGAGTTCAAGGCCATCAACGAGGCCAATGAGCCGGAGATCGCGTTGGCCTGGGACGTTGTGGCCATGGTGCTGGCCAACCAGTTTCTTGAGACCGCCGACGCCCGGGGGGTATCCGTGTGGGAGAAGGAGCTGAAAATCTTCCCCAAGGACACGGACACCCTGGAGCTGCGCAAGGCCCGCATCAAGGCCCTGTGGAACCTAAAGCTGCCCTACACTATGCCCTGGCTCAAGAGTTGGATGACGGGGTTGTTTGGGGCAGACAGGCACGAGGAATGGGTAGAGGATTATGCACTGAATATCCGGCTCAAGCAGGACCTTTCAGCGGAAATGAGCTGCAAGACAAGCGAGTTTTTTGAAACGCTCCTGACGATCATCCCGGAAAATATCTGGATGGTGCTGGAAAATGTGTTTCCCACTCTTGCTGGCGCCATCCCCATCACCCCCCGCCTGGGCCCCAGCGTCGCCCGCTCCGCGCCGCCGGCGTACCGTGCCCAGCTGCCCACAGGGAAGATCTACGCGGCGGCCATGCTGGGGACGCGGTACAGCACGGTCACATTACCCATGGCGGTCGGCAGACCGCCGGGACGGTCGTTCGGCGGAGCCGAATGACGTCCCCATGGCGGCATATCAAAGCACATCATAGGAGGTAAAAACTGATGGGCTATAACGTATACATGACAAAGGCCGGGTACGCCCTCCAGGCGATGCTGTTCGCCGAGGGCGGCGAGCTGGAGATCACCCGGGTGGAGGTGGGTTCCGGCGTCCTGCCCAACGACGCGGACTGGCGGACGCTGACGGGGCTGGTGCAGCCCCGTGCCGTGGCCACCTCAACCGACCCCCTGCGGCGGGATTGCACGGTGAGCCTGGAGATCGAGTACCGCGCAGACCTGAGCGAGACCGAGGAGCCGTTCCAGATCAACGAGTTCGGCGTGTTCGCCATCGGGGCGGAGGGGGAGGAGGCGCTCATCCTCTACGGGGATCTCAGCGACTGCCCGGACACCGCCGTGCCGCTGAAATACGGCGGGTGCGTGCGGCGGTACCCCGTGCTGATGGAGATCGGGCCGGACGCCGGCGCAAAGCTGGACTACCCGGCGGGGGCGTGGGTGACCTGGGAAGATCTGTCCGAGGCCATCCAGACCCATAACGTGGACCGGGAGGCCCACCCGTATCTGCTGGGGCTGTGCGCTGGGCTGGACGCCCGGATCGCCCTGGTAGAGCTGATGTACAACACGGACGTATCCGGCAACCCGTACACGGTGACGTTCGAGAGCCTGACGGGCCTGGTTTGCACCGGCGTGTGGAACACCGCGCTGGCGCGGCTGGAATTCTGAGGAGGTGAGAGAATATGGCAATTGTGAAATTGGGCAGTAAGGAAGTCGGCTCCACCGTCAAGCTGAATGTGGGCGGCGTGGCCACGGAGTTCCTGGTGGTGCACCAGGGTCTGCCGGGGGCGATGTATGACGCGTCCTGCGACGGCACCTGGTTGTTGATGAAGGATTGCTATGAGGAGCGTCCGTGGCGCGACTTTGTCAACAACACGTATGAGAACTGCGACTTGGACGCCTATCTGAACAGCACCTTCCGGGGCCTGTTTGACGCGGACATCCAGGCGGTCGTCAAGCTGGCGAAGATTCCGTACCGCAAAAACGGCGGCCAATATGGGACCACCCAAAATGGAGTGAACGGACTGGCCCGCAATATTTTCCTCCTGAGTGCCCCGGAGGTCAACTTCGTGCACAGAATGATTGATCCGGGCGAAGGCGCAGCGCTGGACTACTTCAAGAACTGCCACACCACCAGTGTCGCCAGCAAGCGCATTGCGTACCTCAACGGCAGCGCCACCATCTGGCATCTCCGCTCCCCGAACATCGAAAGCGGTTTCAGCGCATTTGGCGTCTCGGACAACGGTAGTCTTTCCTATGGCGGCAGCCCCGACTACCCGTCTGGTGTCCGCCCAGCTATGATCCTACCCGCTGATTTGTGGGTCACCGACGACGGCACCAT
>CAMWRX010000002.1 GCA_947176765.1 uncultured bacterium | reverse complement strand
GTGGGCTCCGGCGTGGCGGTAAGCTCCGGTGAAGGAGTGTCTGGGGGCGGCGTGGGCTGATAATGGCCCGAGGAACTGCCACAGCCCGTCAGCAGGGCCAGCGCCAGGGCGCAGAGGATCAACGGTTTCTTTTGGTGCATTTCGACAGGAACTCCTTCTTTTCGACTTCCCGGTTATGATAGCACCACGTACCGGGAGCGTCAAGGGGAAAAGAGTTACGAAGCGGAACCAAATTGTAACAGGGAAGAGGCTCATCGCTTCGCCCGCCGCAGCAGACCCAGCGCCGACGATACCAGCAGCAGCCCCAGCGCCAGACAGCCCGCGATACCCACGGTGCGGAAGAAGGTCGCCAGGAACAGGTCTGTGTCCCCCCGCAGGCCGTAGTCCATGGCCTGGTAGATGGTCAGCCCGGGCACCAGGGGGAACATGGCGATGACCAGATAGGATGTGGCCGGGCACCGCCGCCACCGGGCCATCCACTCCGACCAGGCGGACACCGCCATGGCGGCGATGAGGCTGGCGGCGAAAGGATTGGCCCCAAGGCCGGTGGCCAGCAGGTATGCCGCCCAGCCCAGCGCGCCCCCCAGGCAGCACAGCAGCGCGCCCACCCCCTGGGCGTTGAACGCGGGGCAGAAGCCCAGGCAGGCCACGAACGCGAACACGCAGTACAGCACCGGGCCGTACTCCGCCGCCGCCCCGGCGGGGGTGGACGCGGCGTCCCGGAACAGCGCCATGGCAATGCCGGCCCCCAGGGCGATGGCCCCCGCCGACAGCACCGCCCGGGCAAAGGTGGCCAGGCCCGCCACCATGTCGCCGGTGAGCAGGTCGCTCATAAAGTTGGTGAACACCAGCCCCGGCACCAGCACCATGATGGCTCCGGCAATGGTGATCTCCAGGCTGATGGGCGCGCCCAGCGCCCCCATGCCGTAGGCCGCCCCGCCCAGGACGAAGGCGGAGGCCAGCGTGGTGAGGAAGCCGTTGGCCCCGATCCGGCCCAGAGCCGTCAGGCACACGCCGCAGGCCAGGCCCGCCAGCCCCGCCGCCACGGCCTCCGCAACTCCGCCGGAGAAAAACAGCGCGAAAAAAAACGCCCCCACAAAGTACCCAAACACGCACGCCGCGTCGGGATACCGCCGCAGCCCCGCCGCCGTCTCCCGGCACAGGGCCGGGATTTCGCCCGGATTTGCAGGGGGCGCGGCGCACAGGCGGCGGGACAGGTCGTTGAAGCGCTCGATGCCCTCGATGTCCACCGAGGAGGGGGGGACGCGGCGCATCACCGTGCGGATTTGTCCGTCGGGGCAGGGGGCGCTCACCCACACGCAGTTGGGAATGGCGAATACGTCCCCTTCCAGACCGTAGGCCGCCAGAATGCGGCGGGCAGTGTCCTCCGCGCGCTGGATCTCCGCGCCGTGGCGCAGGAGCTGGCGGGCTACCTCACAGCAGCCGGACAAAAGCAGATCGTAGTCCATACTGTGTCCGTCCCTGCCCCCCGCCTCCGGCGGGGGAGCGGGGCGCTCAAAGGGTTTATCGTAGTCCATGGACGCACCTCCTGATGGGAAATCCCCTTGACAAACCGGGGGGAGGGAGTATAATAAGCATATAGGGACGCTGCCGCAGGCGGTCAGCCCTCGCTAATCAAACAAAATCAAAAGTTCTGTATTGACCGCTTGGGTGCCAGCCGAGCGGTCAATACGCTTTTGGGGATATGTAGATCATCAGCAAAAGCGTGATGATGAACCATACCAGGAAACGCAGGGCTTTCGCCCAGCGCCCGTCTCCCATCCGCCTCACCCCCTTTCTCAAGGGAGTGGCCGACCGCATTTTATACGACAGCGCCTCGCGCACATCCTACCATATTATAATTACAAATGCAAGCGCTGGGAGGGCCTGGGAGCCCTTCCATTTTATTTTGCAAAAATTTGCAGTTAACCCTTGCAAAATTTTGCCGATAGAGTATAATAGTAGCTGTATAACTGTGGCGTCGGAGGCGACAGCCAATCATTCCGATGGAAGGAGGGCCGTATGCCCGGCCACGCCCCGTATCGGGGAACTGAAAACAAGCCGGTATTTTCCCGGCGCAGCTCAAGCACCCTAAGCGTACTTAAACCAGAACAGGAGGAAGAGAAAACATGAAGAAACGACTTTTGTCAGCCGCCCTGGCCCTCGCCATGGTGCTGACATTGATCCCGGCTACCATCGTTCCCGCGTTTGCGGTGGAATATGGGAACATCAGCAGTGACCTTCCTGGTAGCACCATCAAGTCCCAGACGACTGTGAACGGAGTCACGACCACCCACTATTATTACGAGGCGATCACGAACGCCCAGGGTCAAGTCACCGGGTACAATACCGTCAACGTCCAGCGCTTCGAGGGCGGCAACGACGGCACCCATCGGATTTATGGCCACTGGTATTGGCTGAACAACAAGGATCCCCAGGCGCCGGTGTATCATGAAGTCACCAGCGGCATTATCGCGGGCAACAACGGCTCCGGCCAGTGGTACCCGGATCAGGCCGCGTTCACTACCAGCACCACCAATGTGAGCACCGGCGTGACCACCAAGGCGCTGCGCAGCACGACCTTCACCTTGCTGGGCAATACCAGTGTCAGCATGACCGGGTTCACTACCACCAACTACTGGACGAGCACCAGCCTGAACGTAGACATGGAGGGTACCGGCACCCTGACCGTACCCGAGAACCTGACCAGCCTGACGGTCACCAGCAAGTTCCAGAGCACCCAGACCGGCACTGTGGCTGGCCTGGACAGCATTGACCGCAGCGCTTACGCCACCGCCCCCAACCCCACCAGCGGCGTGACGCTGAACGCCACCAACGTCAAGATTGCCTCCATCGGCCTGACCGGCCGGGCCAACAACGTGACGCTGAATAATTGCGCCATTGCTGGCACCATTACCATGAACGGCAATTACCGCAATACCCAGACCGCTACCGCCGACACCTGGGCCGGCCAGACCCTGACCACCAGCAACAATACCACCATCGGCGGTGCTATCACGATCAACGGCGACAGCAACAACGTGCGGATTGCCGACACGAAGGCCGGCGTCAACACCCTGTCCGTCACCGGCGCCGGCACCGTCTCCATCAGCGGCGCCACCACCCTCGGCAACGTCACCGCCACTGCCCGGGGCCTCAACGGGGCGTTCCCCACTGTTAATGTCAGCGGCGGCACCGTGGGTACCATTACCCAGCCCCTCGTTGCCGGCAACAAGAACTCCATCATCATTACCGTCAGCAACACCAACACCCAGACCGGCGCGATCAGCGTTGAGAGGGGCACCGTGAACCTGACCAACGGCAACGTGAACGGCGCTGTGACCGTCAAGGCCGGCGCGCTGAACGCCACCCAGGACAACGTCCATGTCAGCGGCACGCTGACTCTGGGCGACACGGACACGACCACCCTGAACCTGTCCGCCACCAACAGCACCTACGGCGGCATCACGGTCAATAACGGCAAGGGTTCCAACCTGCGGATCACCGGCTGGAATGCCAAGCGCCTGGTTGAGGGCAGCGGCAGCAACTACGGCACTGTGAATTTGAACGACTACACCGGCAACGGCATCACTGGCGGCTCCTTTGCCAACGCCCAGACCTTCGAGAATGCCACCAAGATGAAGTGGCTGGGCCCGAACGTCCAGTTCTATGTCAAGAACGCCAAGACCAGCACCACCGACCTGTACAACGCCAACGAGGCGGCCCGCGCTATCTCTGACATCACCACGGACGTTGCCAAGACAGCCGGCAACATCATTGTGGTGGGTCAGACTGCCGCGAGCAACATCGTTTTGAAGAACGGCCAGAACACCTTGGCGCAGATCGGCTACAGCGCTTCCACCGGCCTGATCATGCCCGAGTCCATCAACGGCATGAAGATCGCCCAGTGGTATTCCCCTAATAACCACAACATCATTCTCACCTCCGGCGTGGTGCAGGGAATTCCCCTCCCCGCTACTGGCACTACGCTTGAGCTGAACGCCAGCGGTGTCACCGCCGAGGCAAAGAAGATCACCAACGCCACCATTTCGGCGGCCGCCCCTGTGACGAACCAGAACGTGCGTGTGGCCTTGAACGGCAACAACATCGCGCTGTCCGGCGCGGTTGAGTCCGGCGTGGGCAACATTTCCACCATCTATGTGGATCTGCTCACCGATGCGATCGATGAGAACGGCGCTCCCATCAAGCTGGAGAAGGTGGCCATCGACTACTATCCGAACACCAGAGAGATCAAGTTCAACATGATCCAGCCCGCTGTGAACGACGCGGGCGGCATCATCAGCCCTGACGGCGCTGTGCTGACGCTGAACAACGGCACCGGCGAGAAGTACACCGTCAGCGCGAACCTGGCTGTTTCCGCCCCCACCCTGGGCCTCTACATGGGCGCCGCCAATAAGAGCCCCATCGTGGTCACCACCGGCGGCAAGCTGTCCAGCTGGACCGGCATTGAGCGTCAGGCTCTGATCGACCTGATCCAAAAGGACGGCACCTTCACCATCGGCAATAACCGCGCCGTGCTGGAGGCCATCAACGCCGCCCAGGCCACCATCACCAGCGACAACAGCGTACAGAGCTGGATCACCAACGCCAAGAACACCATTTGGCGCCAGGGCTTCAAGAGCACCAAGCCCGAGACGACGGTCAACACCGGCGAGAACGGCTTCGCGGTCAGCAATGGCAAATCCCTGACCCCGAACACCGGCGCTTTCGACACCACTACGCCCGAGGGCGCGGAGATCGCCTCTCTGTTCGCTAAGGCCTACATCGTGCCCTACCTGGTGGTGAACATCACCGATTACGACCGCAACGGCACCATGACCGCCACCCTGACCCCCTACTACCGTGTAGACGTCAGCGGCGCGGCCTATGACCCCGACTTCTACTACACCGTGCAGCCTGGCCGTCCCATGAGCGCCCTCACCGGCACGATGTGCCCCAATGGTGTTGTGGTAGACCTGGGTCTGCCCTCTAGTTTCGACACCCAGAAGATGCACCAGGACGGTAAGTATGTCTATACCGGTGTTAGCGGCGCGTGGACTATCACCCACGCCGGGGCCAACGGCTCCCTGGGTTCCATTGAGATCAACGGCCTCGTCGGCCCGATCAGCATGGATGGTACTTTGGGCGACGCGATTGTTTCCCGTACCCCGACCATCGCACAGCTGGCCTGCACCTACGACTCCCTCCAGGCCGCCATTGACGACACCGTGCGCGGCACTATCATCCAGACCGACTCGAATGTCACGGGTATCCTCGTCACTGGCGAGACTATGGACACGATCGTGATCGACGGCAGCTATACCGGCAGCTGCGCCATCACCATGACCGGCATGGCCCGCAAGGTGAAGATCAATGCCAAGGGCCAGCAGGACGTGACCGCCACCGGCGCCAACGTGGCCGTAGATAAGCTCAGCACCCAGGTCGCGGCCGGCTATGTCTACGCTGTGGAGCTGAAGCGGGACGCCGTGGTCGCCGGCACCGTGGTTCTGGCCGCCCAGGCCACTAACCAGGGCACCGTCAGCCTGCCCGTCACCAGCGCCAAGGTGGGCCAGACGGTCACCGTGACCGTCGTTCCCAACGCCGGCCAGACCCCCAAGGGCGTCACCGTTACCACCAACAACGGTACTGTTGTCCCCGCGACTGCCACCGGTAAGATCAATGAGTACAGCTTCGTGGTGCCCCAAAACACGACCAGCATTACTGTGACCCCGAACTTTGCGGGTGTGACCACGGCCGACTTCGTGGTGAGCACCAACAACTACCAGGGCACCGCCCAGGTGACCGCCGGCACCGCTGACGGCAAGGCGCAGCAGGGAAGCACCGTGACCGTTACCACCGTGCCCAGCAGCAGCAGCTACCGCACCATGGACCTCACCGCTCGGGGCAATAACGGCGTCACCGCCGCGGTCAGCCGTACCGGCATGAACACCTTCAACGTGACCGTGCCCGTCGGCGCCACCACTGTGACTTTGACGCCCAACTTTGACGTCAACAACGGCACCCCCTTCACCGATGTGCGCGCCAGCTACTGGGCCTCCAGCTATATCGCTTGGGCCTACCAGAACAAGTATGTTGAGGGCCGCGGCACTTACACCTACGATCCCAGCGGCTATATGTATCGCTCCGAGGTGGCCGCGATGCTGTGGAAGGCGGCTGGCAAGCCCTCCGCCGCCGGTCTGCGCAACCCGTATAACGACGTGCCGGTCAACCACTGGGCCTACGAGGCCATCGTGTGGTGTGCCAGCCAGGGCCTCACCGACGTCTCCAGCGGCTCCTTCCGTCCCAACGCTTTCGCGTCCCGCGCGGAAGTGGTGAGTACCCTGTACACCAAGGCGGGTAAGCCTAATGTGTCCGCCTACAGCGGTTTCGCGGATGTGTCCAGCAGCGCCTCCTACGCTAAGGCCGTCACCTGGGCTAAGCAGCTGGGCCTGACTAACGGTTACGGCGGCAAGACCTATTTCCGTCCCGGTTACGGGGTCACCCGCGCCGAGATGGCGACCTTCCTGTACCGTGCGTTTGCCAAGTCTATCGTGTGATATTTTAGCGGCACAAAGGGGCCCGGCCAACTGGCCGGGCCCCTTTTCAACAAGGAGGATGAAGGATGAACAAGGAATCGCTGAAGAAGCTTTTTATCAGCTCACTGTCGGGGTTCCTCTCGCTGGCGCTGGCTATTGTGTTGTATTTCTGCATCCAGCGGGCGGAGGGGCTGCGTCAGAGCCTCCAGTGGCTGAAGGGAGTGCTGACGCCGTTTGTATACGGCGGCACTATGGCCTACCTGCTGAAAACGCCCTGCGGGTTCCTGGAGGAAAAGATCGAGGCAGCCCTGCCGAAGAAATACCGGAAGTACACAACCGTTTTGAGCGTGGTGACAGTGTTGGTGATCAGCGCGCTGATGATCTATCTGCTGCTGAATATGGTGATCCCGGAGATGGTCAATAGCATCGTTACCTTGGCGGCGGCGGTGCCGCCGAAAGCGCAGGAATTTGCCGAGTGGGTGGTAAGCCACCTGGAAGGCAATGAAATGCTGCAAAACTACGTAAACAACATCTTTTCCAATTTGGAAGGGTGGCTGAGAAACTGGGCCACCAAGGACCTGCTGCCCACCATGCAGGGGATGATGGGCGGGGTGGTGACCACAGTGAGCTCGGTGCTTACCGTGCTGAAGAACATTGTGCTGGGGATCATCATCTGCGTATACCTGCTGATGGGGCGCAAAAAATTGGCCCGCCACGGCAAGGCGGTGGTGTACGCCCTGCTGAAGTCGGCCACTGGGGATAAGGTGCTGGAGGAGTTCCGCTTCATCGACAAAACCTTTGTAGGCTTTTTCGGCGGGAAGATTTTGGACAGCGCCATTGTGGGGCTGATCTGCTACGTGTTCTGCATGGTCATGACCGTCGTGGCGGGGTTCCAGAACGCGGTGCTCATCAGCGTAATTATCGGGGTAACCAACGTGATCCCGTATTTCGGGCCGTTTATCGGAGCGGTGCCCTCCGCGCTGCTGATTTTCATCAACAGCCCCCGAAACTGCCTGATTTTCCTGATTTTTATCCTGATCCTGCAACAGTTTGACGGAAATGTGCTGGGGCCAAAGCTGCTGGCCGGCAGCGTGGGGCTCACCGGGTTCTGGGTGCTGTTTGCCATCACGCTGTTCCAGGGACTGTTTGGCTTCATTGGCATCCTGATTGGTGTGCCCATATTTGCCGTCATATACGACCTCATCCGCCGGGGTGTGGTGGCCGGATTGGCTAAACACAACAAGTCGGATGTGCTCCGGGAATAGCGCCGCTGCGCGGTTCCCGGAGCGGGGCGGGGGTCAGGAACGAACCCTGGCCCCCCGCTCACAGCGATTGCCCCAGGAGTCGATGAGCTCGTCCCCCCGGTAGACACAGATGATTTCGCAGCGGTTGGAGCACCCGTCGCAGCTAGCCTCCCGAGTGCGGAATTCCATGTTTTCAATGGCGAAGTCGAACTCCTGCCGTTTGCTGCCCCGGCGGGCCAGAATGGCCACGCCCAGAGCCCCCATCAGGTGGCCGTTGGGATCCACGATGACCGGGCAGCCCAGCGTCCGCTCGAAGGCGGCGACAACTCCTTTGTTTTTACTCACGCCTCCCTGGAACACCACCGGGGAGACGATTTTTTTGCCCTTGCCCACGTTGTTGAGGTAGTTGGCCGCCACCGCGTTGCAAACGCCGGCGATGATGTCCTCCCGGGGGTGGCCCATCTGGATTTTGTGGACGAGGTCGGACTCGGCGAACACGGTGCACCGGGCGGCGATCTGGGTGGGGTGGGTGGAGCGCAGGGCATAGTCGCCGATCTCCTCCACCTCAATGCCCAGCCGCTTGGCCTGGCTGGACAGGAAGGCGCCGGTGCCCGCGGCGCACAGGGTGTTCATGGCGTAGTCCACCGCCACGCCGTTCTCCACCAGGATGATCTTGGAGTCCTGGCCGCCGATCTCCAGAATGGTGCGCACGTCGGGGTAGAAGGTGGTGGTGCCCACCGCATGGGCGGTGATCTCATTCTTCACCATCGTAGCGCCCAGGATGGTGCCCACCAGCTTGCGGGCGGAGCCGGTGGTGCCGGTGGCTACGATCTTGTACTTCTCCCGGTCAAACTGCCCTTCCAGCAGACGCACCAGCTCTTTTACAGCGCCGATGGGGTCGCCCTGGGTCCAGATGTACTGGCTGGACAAGATGTTGTTTTTCTTGTCAATGATGACGCCTTTGGTGGAGATGGATCCCACGTCAATGCCTAAATACGCGTGTTCCAACTTAGAGTACCTTCTTTCTCATGTCGATCATATCGTAGAACGCCTCCAGCCGGGTCATCAGCCCCACGTCGCTGGTCTGGGCGTCATAGGTCAGGTAGAGCACGGGGATTTTATAGTCCGCGCTGATATTTTGCAGCACCGGCATCACGTCGATCTCCGGGGTGCAGGTGGCGGACTTGATGTGGATCAGCCCGTCAAAGCCCCGGTCGGCGCACTCCCGGGCGTACCAGATGTTGGCGGTGGAGGTGGGCCCCATGTCGTACTGGCAGAGATCCTGGATCTTCACCCGCAGGTTTTTCTGTCCGCTGCCGTAGCGCAAAAATTGGTTGGTTACGTTCATCCAGCGGTGGACCTCCACCCGCATATCCGCCAGCTTCTGCTCCAGCTCCAGGTTGGAGAAGGCGTCCATGGCGGTGTAGAACTCGCCCACAATGCCCACACGGAGAGGGTGCTTAGGCTTGTCCAGCGGAACGGCCCGCAGCGCCCGCTTGGCGGCGCGGTACCCTGTCTCCACGTCGTTCTTGGTCTGGGCGGTGTACATGGCGGTGAGGAAGTCCTGGTAGGCCCGCTTATAATCCCCGTGGGTGGCGTCAAAGCCGCAGTTCTGGTAGTATTCGGCGGTGATGTCGTCCAGATACTCCACCATCCGCACGCCTTCCATGAACTGGGTCAGGAACCGGGCAGGGTTTACCTTGGGGTTGAACCGCCGGACGATGCGGATATACTCCTTTTTCTTCTCCATATCATAGTCGGACAGGTTGATGAAGTCAAACTGGTAACCCAGATCCCGCAGGATCTGCTCCAGAAGCTCCCCGTAGTACCCCAGGCGGCACAGGCCGTGGGTCATGAGCAGGGTGTCCGCCCCAGCCTCCAGCGCCTCAATCATGTTGCCCAGCATGGTTTTGAAGGGGGTGCATACGAAGTCCGGGCTATATTTGGTGCCCAGCTCCATGGTACGCTTGGTGAGGGCGGGGGGCATGACGTACTTGCATCCCAGGGCCTGCTCCACGATGTATTTGAACGCGCAATTATATTCCGCGTACCGGGGGAAGGAGACGTTTCTCTTTTTCGCTTCGGCCATTACAGCTTCCCCTCCTTAAAGCGGATGATGTCGATGAAGCTCTCCAGCCGGGTTTCCACCCCGGCGGTGCCGGTTTGGCTGTCCAGCACCAGGTTCAGGATGGGGACGCCCTTTACCCGGCGGGTGATCAGCTCGTTGACCATGGCGTCCGGCCCACAGGGAAAGGCGCCGAGCAGGATGATGCCGTCCACATCGTCCTGGTGCATGGCGATGCCGCCCAGGATTTCCCGGTTGATCTCCCATTTACAGGTGGGGGACAGCTCCCGGCTGTGCTTCAGCGCCGACTCCCGGTCCACGAGATCGGCCCGGACGGGGATCACCCCCACCCGCTTGAGGTAGTCGCTGACCGTTTTGCCCATATACGGATCTTCGGCCACATAGCTGTGGGCGGCGATGAGCACCTTCATGCCCTCCCGCTTGTACAACTGCTCATACTTCTGCGCCCGCTCCTTGTGCTGGGCCAGCTCCAGCTTTTTCGCCTGCTTATAGGCCTTTTTCACCGCCTTGGCGGAACAGCCCAGGGCGCGGCCCATCTCCAGGAAAGCGTCCTCCTCATTCTGCTTTTTCATTTCCTCGTCCACCTCGTAGGACAGGAATTTTTGGCGGTCATTGCGGAAAACGTTGCGCACCAGGTCAGGGGTAGACTCGAACCGGGTGCACATACTCCGCTGGCGGCCGAAGTTACTCACCCGGGGCACCAGGATGTAGTCGCACTTTCCCACCAGCGCCGCCACATGGCCCAGGTAGATTTTCAGGGACAGGCAGGCCTCGTCGATGGCCAGAGCCGTGCCCCGCTCTAGGATATCCCGGTCTGTGGGGTTGCTGACCACCGTCTCCATCCCGAGCCCCTGAAAAAAGGCGCGCCAGAGGGTGCGGTAACGGTAGTACAGCAAGGCCCTGGGCAGGCCGATCGTTATCGTCTGTTTTTCCATGCGTCATAGCTCCCATACGGTCTTAGATAGGCGGCTCAGTGCCCGCTAGGGCACTAACCGCCTAGGCATTATAGCATAACATGACAGGAAAAGCTAGCCTTTTTGTGAAGCGTTCCAATAGGGGAGCCGCCGGTGAGGATATTGCCCGGTAGATGCCAAACTATCGCCCTGATTATGCTGCCGCCAGTTTTGAGATACGAGGCGCGGCTAGTTAAGCTGCCAGCGTCAGGAAACAACAACAAAAAAGGCAAGAGGAAAATAAAAACTGCGCTCTTGACAAATGGAGTTTTGCGCACTATAATATGCTATGCTGACTTCAGAACACAGGTGTTTTCATGGAAGCGGCGCTGCTATTTGCGGATGTGCTGGAACTGGTAGACTGGCTAGCTTGAGGTGCTAGTGGCCCACGGCCGTACGGGTTCGAGTCCCGTCATCCGCACCAGTGAAGTCGACAGATTTCGACAAGAAATCTGTCGACTTCCCCTTTTGCTGAGATGTTTTTCTGTGGCATCCAAAGCGTTCGGCCTTGCCAAAACCGCAACCCTTTGAAATTAAAGGGTTGCGGTTTTCTTATGCTTTTCCATATTTTTTGACACTTTTTAATTGGACAAGTTTTGCTTTTGGCTTCATTATTTTTCAAACTTCCATCACAATATTTGTTTATTCGCTAACCCAAAAACGCTAAGCCAATTGCTGAATTTTCCCAACTATGCGTCCGTACTTTGAGAGAAAACCCTTTGAACTTGCTCCCGTTTTGTACCGCTTACCACCCCTGCGGCTGGCCTTCCCCACAAGTATGGAATCATTCCGAGCAGGGCGCTTTTTCCAGTTCGATTGGCTGCTACAGCGCGTCGTAGCCGTACTTGTCTATTACGGCATCCAGAGGCTGGCCCATCTTGCAGAGCGGGCACTCGTCGGGGCGGTAGCTGGCATAGCCGGGGAGATCGTCAGTATTAAACAGGGACACTACCGGCATCCCGTCTATCTCCTTTACATGGCTATAGATAGAGGTGATCCCCGTTACGTTCCCCTTATAGTACTGAACGCAGCGCATTCCCTTACGGACTGTGCCGCCGGTAGTGACGGAGGCAAGCAGAAGCAGCACGTTTTTCCCATCCAGCATAAACCGGGCATTGTCTCGGAAAATGAGTTTTCCATCGCGGCTCAGGTTCTCCCGGAGCAGGTAGATCTCTTTTCCAGCGTTGATTGAGCGGTTGCCGCCCTGGGTGAGCTCCTGGGCCAGACAGGTGCCGATGACCCGGGTCCCGTCCATGCACAGGATGGTGTCCACCATTGTGTTGCGGATTAAATCCCGCTGGGCCAACTGCCGAGCCACCGCCTCCGCTTCCCGGAGGCAGGACCGCTGCTCGGTTACGTCGATAAAGTAGTTGGTGTGGCTGTTTCTGGTCGCGAAGTGGCCCTTAGCCACCCGCAGGGAGACGCTGCCGACGCTGACGGGAATTTTAAAAAAATTGGGGTTCATAGCCTTTCCTCCTCGTTTCCGTAGTGGGGGATGATCCCTTCTAAATATACCATACTTCCCGGTAATTGTCCAGATAATTTTGTGCAGATTTGACAAACGGATTGAAAGACAAATTCCAGCGCGGAACGCGCCCCGTTGTTCCCGCGCGGATGTGCGGGAACAAGCGGCCAACGGCAAGGCGTTTCAAATCGCTCTGTCTTACACCAACAGCCATAATATCAGCATACTGACGTAACTTACCTTTGCCTTCTTTCTCGAAGCGTAAAAAGGAATCGCATAAACAAACGCATTTAGTGCGGATACAATACCGTCCTCAAACCCATGCGCTAAATGCGGCAGGCCCCATAAGAAAAATAGTGCCAACGCCCCCCAGGGTATTCCCTCCTTTTTGGTCAGACATTCCCCCGCCCGCTGAGCGTATACCAAAAGTTCCAGCATTAGCAGCACTTCCAGCGGATAATAGAGGATATTTCTAATCGTATATAATGGATAGCTTGAGAAAAATTCCCGGATAAGTAAAGGCTTCATTCCAGCATAGAAATAATTTCTCACTGCGATAGAAATTCCGCCCGCGACCACAAAAAAGAGGAGTAACCAATCCCTGCCTACTAAATGGCCGTTTGTATCATACAGCTCACCCATATTCTGCCGTTTCAGCCCGGCCAGAATGCAGAATGCCCCAATGCCCCAGATAACGGGACTTATCCCAAACGCTAATACTTGATTTGGGATGAACAGGGGAATAAAATCACATTCTATCACACCCCATGTAAGCACCGTCATGATCAACGCCTGTATGCCTTTTTTGTAATCTTCTGTTTTCATATGGCTGTCCCCTTTGCGATTTATCAGCTATGTATTTTATCACAATAAGACACCATATTTTCTTAAAAACAGATTAACTTTCCTTTATCTTTACTTTAGTTTGCCCCATCTTTGCGTATAATTGTTGACAGTACCTATCAAACCTTACATACCCTCAATTATGCGGTTTTATCGACTGGAAATTATTTTTATATGATAACTCCTAGAAAATCATAGGCATAGTGTACTGCAATTGATATTGTAATATCCTTGCATTTGTAAGCGATAAGGCAGAATGCAAAATGAGCTATAAATGTTTCAATCAAGTTAGGCAATGCTTCTACTAAATAATGCAAAGACACATTATTGTGAGCAACCATCTGAAACGGAATGTGCATAAATGAGAATAACAATGCTCCGATTATAAATGTCACATACTTATTAAGCTTAAAACCAAATAAATAATTTTGTATCAGTCCTCTAAATAGAATTTCTTCTATGGCAGCAATATAGAAAAGATAATAAAGCATTTGCTGAAATAATTCATTAAAAGCGAGGTCACTGAATATCCAAATAGCTATAAAAGTAGTTACTACTATAATTAGAGATATTATGAGGTTCATCCGTAATTTTTCTTTTCCGAAGCCTAGGTTATCAATATTTCTATCCTTGATCAAAGCAATCAAAACACCCACCGCAAACAATGAGCAGTATATAATGTTCATGCCAAGCATAATCCCTTTTTGATATAATATTCCAGCTAGAAATAATCCTCCGAAATATATACAATAGTAAATTACAGCTATAATACCATATGACTTCTGCTTAGGTTGATACATTTTTTCCTCCACAATATTCTGAATTGTTAAATTATTCAACATTATTATTTTACCGCAAAGGCACACACAATTCCATTAAATTTTGCTTAAACTTTCTTTGCTTTATTTTGCTAAATCACTATTTGCCGTGCCCGCTCCCTCCGAAGCGCCGCTGCGTTTCATATAGAATCACAGTTGCGCCGGGACAAAAAAGCGTATATAATAGCATCCACAGACGACGGGGCCTGCAACGGGCTCCGTTCGCCCTTTCAAGAGGAGTGCCGGCAGAGAGAGCCGTTTATGAACATAAGCGGAGCGGCTATTTCATGTTTTTTCTGAGGAGGAATCGTTATGTGCGGTATTATTGGATTCGTTGGCGGCGAGGAGGCCGCGCCTATTCTGCTGGACGGCCTGAGCCGGCTGGAATACCGGGGCTACGACTCGGCGGGAATGGCCGTCTTTGACGGGGAAAAGCTGGAGGTGGCCAAGGCCAAGGGAAGGCTCCGGGTGCTGTTCGACATGACCCAGGGGGGAGCCGCCATCCACGGCGCCCTGGGCATCGGTCACACGCGGTGGGCCACCCACGGCGCGCCGTCAGACGTGAATTCCCATCCCCAGGTGAGCCGCAGCGGGCACATCGCCGTGGTGCACAACGGCATCATCGAGAACTATGCCCAGCTCAAGCAGTTCCTGGTGGATCAGGGCGTGCCCTTTGCCTCGGAGACGGACACCGAGGTGGTGGCCCAACTCATCGAGTATTTTTATGAGGGCGACATCCTCAAGGCCGTGGGCCGGGTGCTCCACCGCATCGAGGGGGCCTATGCCTTGGGCATTATCTGTGCCGACGAACCTGAAAAGCTTATCGCCGTCCGCAAGGACAGCCCACTGATCCTGGGGCTGGGGGAGGGGTTCAACTTCCTGGCCTCCGACGTCACCGCCATCATCAAGCACACTCGCGAGGTCATCTATATGGAGGACGGGGAGCTGGCGGTGCTCACCCGGGATGGGGTTGCCTGCTACAACCATCTGCTCCAGCCGGTGGAGAAGGAGATCTCCCATGTGGACTGGGAGATCGACGCGGCGGAGAAGGGCGGCTATGAGCACTTCATGTTCAAGGAGATCATGGAGCAGCCCGAGGCCCTGCGCCGGGCCATCTTCCCCCGGCTCAAGGACGGGGAGGTGGTGCTGCCCGATTTTGCCCTGGACGACGGGTTTATCCAGAACATAGACCGGCTGTATGTGGTGGCCTGCGGTTCGTCCTACCACGTGGGCATGGTGGGCAAGTACAATCTGGAGCGGCTGCTGCGCCGTCCGGTGGAGGTGACGCTGGCCTCCGAATTCCGGTACATGGAGCCCATCGTCACCGAGCGCACCCTGGTGGTGGTGATCAGCCAGTCCGGCGAGACCCTGGACACCATGGCCGCCCTGCGGGAGGCCCGGCGGCTGGGCGGCAAGATTTTGTCCATCGTCAATGTGGTGGGCTCCTCCATCGCCCGGGAATCCGACGAGACGCTGTACACCTGGGCGGGGCCGGAAATTGCCGTGGCCACTACCAAGGCGTATTCCACTCAGTTGGCGGTTCTGGACTTGCTGGGGTTGTACCTGGCCAAGCGGCTGGGCACGATAGGGGAGGAGCGGTACCGTGCGGTGGTGCGGGAGCTGCTGCTGCTGCCCTCCAAGCTGGAACAGGTGCTGGAGAAGCGGGAGGACATCCAGTACTACGCCTCCCAGTATTTCAACCACGAGTCGATCTTCTTCATTGGCCGCAATGTAGATTACGCGCTGGGGCTGGAAGGGTCGCTGAAATTGAAGGAGATTTCTTATATCCACTCCGAAGCTTACGCCTCCGGTGAGTTGAAGCACGGCACCATCTCCCTCATTGAGGACGGCACCTTAGTGGTGGCGGTGGCCACCTACAGCAGGCTCTTTGAAAAGGCCATGAGCAACGTGGTGGAGGTGAAGAGCCGGGGGGCGGATGTGCTGGCCCTCACGACCCAGGATCATGTTGACAAGATGGGCAAGGTGGCCAATGGCCTGTTCGCCATTCCGGACACTGACGAGCTGCTGCTGCCCTCCCTGGGGGTGGCCCCGCTGCAGCTGCTGGCCTATTACATTGCCCTCATGCGGGGGTGTGACATCGACAAGCCCCGGAACCTGGCCAAATCGGTGACGGTGGAATGAGCGGGGGAGCGCTTGATCCCTCCGCGGGGACAGCTTAGACCCACACGTTTATGCTCCGTGGCTGTGCCCCTCTGCTCCATCACCGCGATTATTCCTCCCGCTTCAACAATTTTTGATAGGTCAGATCCATCCCAATCGCGCCGAGCGGAGCGGTGATCAAAATGGATAGGACGGCGACAGACAGCACGATGTTGCCGCAGGGCAGTCCCAGCGCGAGAGGGATGGAGCCGATCGCGGCCTGTACGGTCGCTTTTGGCAGGTAGGCGATCACGCAGTACAGGCGCTCCTTCCGGTTCAGCGCTGTGCCGATCATGCAAAGCCACACCCCGGCACAGCGGAACAAAAGCCCAATGGCGATCATCAATACCGCGCCCGCTCCGGCTTGCAAGGTATAGCGGATGTCCACCGCCGCCCCGACCAGCACAAACAGGATGACTTCCGCGGCGAGCCACAGCTTCCCGTACTTTTCCTGCAAGCGGCCCGTCACGCCGGGCGCGCTCCGCATGGCCAGCACAAGCGCCATACTCATGATGGCCAGCAGGCCGGAAACCGGGATGACGCCATCCAGCCAGCCCTCAACGGCCAGCAGGAGAAAAGAGACGGCCAGGACGATGATGACCTTGACGCTGTTTCGAATCAAATGCCGGTGGGAGTAGTTTAGTTCAAAGAACCAGGCCAGCACGAATCCGACGGCGGAGCCAAGCAGGATGCCCAGCACGATGGAAATGGGGATACTCACGAAGTCCGCAATCTGCGCCCCGTTTCCTTGGGCCATGCTGATGAACGTGCCAAACAAAACGATGACGAACACATCGTCCAGTGACGCGCCGGCGAGGATCATTTGCGGGATGCCTTTCTGTGTGCCGTACCGCTCGTCGATCAGCTGGACCATCCGGGGAACGACCACCGCCGGGGAAACGGCCCCCAGCACCGCGCCCATGATGGCGGCCTCGATACGGTCGATCCCCAATACCACCGGCGCGAAAAGGACGAATGCGGCGATCTCAAACAACGCCGGCAGAAAGGCCATCAGCACAGCGGGGCGGCCCACTTTTTTCAGATCCTCGATATTGAGGGACAGACCGGCCTTTATGAGGATGATGACCAGCGCCATCTGCCGCAGATCCGCTGAAATGGCAAGGATCGACCCATCGAACAGGTTAAGCACATAGGGGCCCAGCAGGATGCCGGTCACCAGCATACCGATGATGCGCGGCAGGCCGAGTCTTTGGAAAATCGAAGCAAGCGCAAGACCGACGAGAAAGATAAGAGCCAGTGAAGTCAACATGAAAATTCCTCCAGACACGCAGAAAAGCTGATGCCTCCTGCGATTTGAAATCACAGAAGTCATCAGCTTAAATAAGCGGTTTAGGTTTCCCAAGGGAGAACTTCATTCCCTGCGGTTTATTATAGTCGGTTAAAGTCTGATTTGCAATAGTTTTTTCTGAAAAATTTGAATCAAAAGCCTGTGAACCGCCGCACGCTATTTGCGATAATTGCTCCTGATAAACGGCGGCTCTATTTTCGGATCAAGCAGGAGCCCATATTTCTGCGGCCGCCGGAATGCGTTGCCGTGCACCTCATGCTCACGGTAACAGCGGAGCTGCTCCAGATCAAGTTCCGCAAGATAGATCCCTTCTGTGCCGTCCGCCTGCAAAATGCACATATCCCGGGAGCAGGGCAACTCTGGAAGATACGCCACGCCGTCAAAGACGCTGGAGCCGCCATTGCAGTCGGGCACCGAATCCGGGTAGTTGCAGGTGGCGATGGCCAGCATATTCTCGTAGGCCCTGGCCCGCAGTTGGGAGAGCCGATTGATTTCCATGGGGCAGGCGTTGGGGACAAGGATCAGCTCCGCGCCCTTGAGCATCAGAATCCGGGCGCTCTCGGGGAATTCCCGGTCATAGCAGACCATGGCGCCCACCTTGACCTCGCCGCGGCTGGTGTCCAGCGCGGTGACATAGAAGTCCTCGCCTGGGGTCAGGTTGCGCTCCACATCAAAGTCGCAGGTGTGAACCTTGGCATAGGTGATTTTCCGCTGGCCGAATCGGTCAAACAGCACCATCGAATTGCGGGGGCCGCCCTCGTACCGCTCCAGAAAGGTGACCCCAATGGCCATATCCAGCTCCCTGGCGAGTTGTCCGAAGGCGCTGACAAACTCGCTGTCGGCAAGGACCGCTTCCGCCTTCCACTGGTCGACGGGCCGGTCATAAATGCGATAGCCATTGCTCCACATTTCGGGGAACAGGGCGATATCAGCGCCCAGATTCTTAGCCTTTCGGCAGGACGCGATCCCTTTTTCGAGATTTCCTTCCAGTGTGCCGCAAGGCGCGATCTGGAGCAGGGCGATTTTCAACGTTTCCATGTCTTAATCCTTTCTTGCGGGAAGCTGGCTATCTGGCCTTGCCGCGCTTATTGGGAAAGCAGCATCATCAACGCTGATCGATGGAGAAGCGCTGACCAACGTCGTAGAGCTTTCTAAGCTGGGCGTATTGAGGTTGGAGGACATCCAGCGGCTCAAAAATTCCTATATCTGGCTGAGACATAAAATTATATCCTGAATACTTCGTCCACACAATAATCGCTGTCAATCAGCAGATAGTCCGCACCATACAGCCGGCACATTTTTAATGTCTCTGTATTGTCGCGGATCAGCGTTTCCACGGTGCAGTCAGAATCGTCCAAGCGCCGTTCCACCACATTGGCGTATCGCTTGATATCGGCGAAATGGCGCCGAATGTACGCTTCGCTCATGACCAGGCAGCGGTATTGGATGTGCCGGAGATAGTCGGCATCAAAGCTCGCTGCCCAGTCAAAGGGGATGTAGCAGCCCTCAACGATGAGGTTCTGCCCATTCTCGATGGCGGTTTTTATCATTTCCCGGACGATGGGCCAGAGATATTCCGTCAAGTCCTTCTCGTCGCTCAAAGGTGTGAGCGATGTATGTCCGCTGCGGATCAGTCCCATTTTCAGATGGTCGATAGAGAGATAGGGGTATCCGTGCCGCTCCAGCAGCTTCTGCGCCAAAGCGGTCTTTCCCGTGTGGGACGCGCCGCCAATCAAAATGACCATAGCCATTCACCAACCTTGATTGTTTCCCCCATTGTACCACAGGCCGCCCGCCCGGGTCAAGATTTGCTGCCAGCCGCGGCGATAAGCGGCTTGAACGTCTGTCCATGCTTTTTCCGCGCTGGCAATGATCCCTTCATCGCAGCCCAGTTGCAAAATGCTTCTGGGGAAAGCGTTGCGGCATACCAGCGTATAGTGATATTATACCAGACGAGTTATGACAAAGATAGGCCTAATTGCTGTGTTTCTATCCACCGCTGTCTTAGATTTCATCGGTTTTGCCTTCGGCAGATTCCCAGCCTGCCCTTGTTTTCCGGCTAAAAAAGGCACTCCGCTCCAAAGGGGCGGAGTGCCTCGGCTTTGCGGTTGTTACAATACGTGGACGTCCTCGCTGGTGAAGGCCACCCAGGCGTCGTCACCCACCTGGTAGACCTTCCGATTTTTGGGGTTGAAATCGGTGATCTTCACCAGGGTATCTCCCACCATCACATGGTAGTTCTGGTAGGACCCCATGAAGCAGGACAGGATCACTTTACAGGGCAGCTGCCCCTTGTCCCCCAGCACGGCGGACTCGGGCCGCAGCACCAGGGTGCACGCCCCGCCGACGTCATGGCCGGAGGCCGCCACCGCCACCTTGTGGCCGCCGATGTCCGCGGTGTCCGTGCTCACCAGCGTGCCCCGGAGGAAGTTGGCCTCCCCGATGAAGTCGGCTACAAACTCATTGCTGGGGTGATAATACACCTCCTGCGGCGTGCCGATCTGGGCAACAACGCCCTTTTCCATAATGATGATCTGGTCGGACAGCGCCATGGCCTCGCTCTGGTCGTGGGTGACGTAGACGGCGGTGATCCCCGCTTCCTGCTGGATGCGGCGGATCTCGGTGCGCATGGAGACGCGCAGCTTGGCGTCCAGATTGGACAGCGGCTCGTCAAACAGCAGCACTCCCGGTTCCAGCACCAGCGCCCGGGCCAACGCCACCCGCTGCTGCTGTCCGCCGGAGAGCTGGTTGGTCATGCGGCCCTCCATCCCCTCCAGGCCCACCAACTTCAGGATGTCCATCACCTTTTTCTTGATGGTCTCCTTGTCCATTTTGCGCAGCTTGAGGCCGTAGGCCACGTTGTCGAAGATGTTGTAATGGGGCAGCAGGGCATAGCTCTGGAACACCATGGCGGTGTCCCGCTTGTTGGGGGTGAGGGCGTTGATGGGCTCGCCCCCCAGGTAGATCTCCCCCTCATCGGGGCTTTCAAACCCGGCGATCATACGCAGGGTAGTGGTTTTGCCGCAGCCGGAGGGGCCCAGCAGGGTCACAAAGGAGCCGGGGGCGATCTCCAGCGATGTGTCGTGGACGGCATAGAAATCCTTTTTCGTCTTGGGGTCCTGATAAATTTTCGAGATATGCTCTAAGCGTACGCCTTTTTTCTCTTTCGCCATATCATTCGTCCTCCTTCAGCTTCCGGCTGGTGCCGAAAAATTTCATGACCAGGTTCATCAGCAGCACCGAGCCGTAGGTGATGATGATGAGGATGGTGGCAAAGGCGCAGGCAATGCTGTACGAGCCCTTCTCCGCGAACTCGTTGATCTGCACCGTAATGAGCAGGAACTGGGGCGTCACCAGCAGGATGATGGCGGAAATCGCGGTGATGGAGCGCACAAAGGCGGTGACCAGCCCGCTGAGGAAGGAGTCCTTGATGAGGGGCAGGGTGACGGTCATGAACACCGTCAGGCTGTCCGCGCCCATGTCGTAGGCGGACTCCTCGATGGACTTGTCGATCTGCCGCAGGGCGGAGATGCCGCTCCGGGTGCCCGTGGGCAGGGAGCGCACCACGAACACGATGATGAGGATTGCCGCGCTTCCGTAGATGCCGCCCAGCAGACCGTTGGGGAACAGGCCGTGGAGCGCGCCGCCCTCAGAGAAGATGCCCCAGTCGCTGCTATGGAACAGGCCGCCGGAGAAGCCCCGGATATAGCCCACGCCCAGCACCGTGCCGGGCACCGCCATGGCCAGCATGGACACCGCCTCGATGAAGCCCTTGGCTTTGAACTTCCGCTTGACCACCAGATAGGAGATAATCATGGACAGCAGGGCGGTGATGGGGGAGGCAATCAGGGACAGCACGAAGGAGTCCCGGAATGCCTTCAAGCCCTTGTACTTGGTGAACACCTGTCCAAACCACTTAAAGGTAAGGGGGGTGTATTTGTAGCCCCAGGTGGGGAACAGCGCCCCGATGGGCACGCACAGGTACATCATGATGACAAAGAAGGCGGCCAGAGCGCACAGGATGGTGAGGGGGATGGTGACGCTGCGCTCCTCGATGAGCATACGCCCCCGGGACGCCTTGCCCGTGAGGGTGGCGGCGGTCTTGGCCTCCAAGTAATACTTCTGCACCGCGAACATCAGCAGGGTGATGGACAGCAGCACCACGGCCATGGCCGCGGCCCCCGCCTTGTCGTAGGCGCCGGTGATCTGGAGGTAGATGGTGGTGGCCAGGGTGTCATAGGAGCCGCCGATAATCATGGGGTTGGCGAAGTCGGCAATGGACTCGATGAAGGTCACCAGGAAGGCGTTGCCCAGACCGGGCAGCAGCAACGGCAGGGTAACGGTCATGAACACCTTGCCCCGGGAAGCGCCCATATCCCGGGCGGCCTCCTCCAGGGAGGGGTCGATGTTCTTCAGCAGGCCCTTGAGCATCATGTAGCACACCGGGAAGAAGGTGAGGGACTGTACAATGACGATGCCCCAGAAGCCGTACACGCTGTTGTCATAGATCTTCAGCAGTTCCCGGGTGATGAGTCCCGCCTTGCCGAAGAGCATAATCATGGACAGGGAGAGCACAAAGGGGGGCGACACCACCGGCAGCATGGACACCACCTTGAACAGGCCGCCCACCCCCCGGCCCACCCGGACGTAGACCTCCACATAGGCGAACAGCAAGCCCACGATGGTGGACAGGATGCCCACCAGGAAGCCCACCTTCAGGGTGTTGGTGATGGCCTTGGTAAATGTAGGCATGGCGAAGATCCGCTTGAACACGCTCAGGGAGAAGCCTCCGTCCCCCACGAAGCTGTCCACCAGCAGGATCGCCAGGGGATACAGGATGAATACGGTCAGGAATGTGACCAGAACGACGATGGTACCCACCATGATGGGGTCGGCCATCAGCTTTTTCCGGTCCAGCGCAGCGCCTTGGCCTTTTTTTGCCATAGGGGAGCCTCCTTTCTCTCTTGCGGCCCGCGGGCCGCACAGAACGCGGGAAACGAAACGGGGGATGGCGGCTTGCCATCCCCCATTCCGGTCAGCTCGTTAGGATTGTGAGGCGGATTACTCCGTCTTGAAGCGGTCGTCGCCGCCGCCCAGGGCGTTCATGACTTCCTCAATATAGGTGCCGATATTTTCGGTGGCATCGTCAAAGTCATAGTCCATCACGTTGTTGGGGTCCAGGCCGAAGTCCTTGGCGGCCTGGGGCTGGTTGCCGTTGTCGATGACCAGGAACTGGTAGGAGCCGTGATCCTGGGCCAGATCCACGCAGTCGGGGGACAGAGCGTACTCAATCCACAGCTTGGCGGCGTTGGGATGGGACGCGCCCTTGAAGATGGCGGTGGCGCCGATCTCGCAGGAGGTGCCGCTGGAGGGGATGATCAGCTCAATGTTGTCATAGCCGTTGTCCAGGATCTGGGTGATGCCATCATGCAGGAAGCCGATGCCGATGACGCACTCGCCGGTGCCCACGTTCTTGGACGGGCCGGAGCCGGACTTGGTGTACACCTCGATGTTCTTGTCCAGATCCACCAGGTACTGGATACCCTCGTCGTGGCCGTACTTCTGGATCATGGTGTTGATGACCAGCTTGGCGGTGCCGGCGGTGTTGTAGTTGGACAGCCAAATCAGCCCTTCATACTTGGAGTCGGTCAGGTCGGCCCAGTCCTGGGGAGCGTCCAGGCCCATGCGGGCCAGCTCGTCCTTGTTGACCATGAAGCCCAGGATGCCGGTATAGATGCCGTGCCACATATTGCCCTTGTGCTTGTACACGTCCTTGGAGATGTGGGAGGCGTTCATGGCCTCGTAGGCCTCCAGCAGACCCTCGGCGGCCACGACGTTGTAGGGATCGGTGGTGCCGCCGAACCAGACGTCGGCGGAGGGGTTGCCGTTCTCCTCCTCGATCTTGGCCTGCACCTCGCCGGTGGACAGGCGCTGGTAGCTGGTCTTGATGCCGTACAGCTTCTCAAAGTTCGCGCAGGCGGCGGACAGATACTCCTCCTCGCAGGAGCCATACACCACCAGCTCGCCCTCGGCCTTGGCTGCGGCGATCAGGTCAGCCATGGGGTCGGCGGCGGGGGGATTATCGGGCTTATTTCCGTCGTCATTGTCGGCGGAGGGATTGTTCGCGGGGGGATTGGTGGGATCCGCCTTGCCGCTGCAGCCAGCCAACAGGCCCAGCAGCATAACCAGCGCCAGCAATACGGCCAGTGTCTTCTTTTTCATGTTCATTCCTCCAAAAAAGCTTTTGTGGTTTTCTTCCAACCCTTCAGGTTTTTGCTAAGGAATATTTTACACTACTTCAGGCACTCTGTCAAGTTTTGACGCTTATTTCACAAAATTTTTGTGCGAGTTGTTAATAACGCTGATAAAGCGGGCAAGGGCAGCGGCCCGGTACTGCTGGGCGAGGCGAGCCAGTGCAATGACGACAACACAGACAATCGGCTCAACCCACCCGTGGGCCGGTATTTCATTTCCCCCAAACTTCTGCTTCCAGGATACGCACGAATTCCTCCAGCCCGGTGCGGTCCTCCTCGGTAAAGCGTCCAATGTGAGGGCTGTCGATGTCCAGCACGCCAACGATTTGTCCGCCCATGTGGATGGGAACGACAATTTCCGAGTTGGACGCGCTGTCGCAGGCGATGTGGCCGGGGAATTGATGGACATCGTGGACAAGCTGCGTTCTGTCCTCTGAAACGGCTGTCCCACACACGCCGCACCCTACGGGGATCTCGATGCAGGCGTGCTTTCCTTGGAACGGGCCCAGTACCAGAATGCCGTTTTCCAATAGATAAAACCCCGCCCAGTTGAGGCCCTCCATTGTGTGATAGAGCAATGCTGCGGCATTGGCCAGATTTGCGATCCGATGGGGCACGCTGTGAACCAGTGAGAAAAGCTGTTTGCCCAGCGTTTGATAGTCCGTCATCATTTCAGCCTCAGCCCGTCTTGGAATGCGTTGCCCACCTTCACGCCCAGCTTGTGATAGGCGCTGTTCACCGGGTCAAACACGATGGGGCCCAGTTTGGACACGTCCACTTTGCCATCCGGGCCGAGTACGCTCTCGTCCACGCTGACGTTCACGATCTCGCCCACCAGGCGGCAGCTGTCAGGATCATAGCTGATGAGCCGGCATTCCACCGCCATGGCCAGCTCGTCGATGAGGGGCGCGTCCACGAACTCGCTTTTCGTGGTGTGGAACCCGGCCTTTGCCAGCTTATCAGGCACATCGTTGGCGGACACTACGCCCACATAGTCGCACTCCACCACGTGGGCGGCGTCGGCCATGCTCACGGTGAAAGCTTTCCGGGCCAAAATATTCTTCGTCGTCTTATGGCCCGCGCTGATGCACATGGAGATCTCATTGGCCTCGCTGATGCCGCCCCAGGCGGCGTTCATAGCGTCCGGGGCGCCGTCCTCGCCGTAGGTGGCGATGATGAAGACCGGCTGGGGATAGGTGTAGGGCTTCGCTCCAAAGTTTTTCCGCATGATATGTTCCTCCGTTATCGAATGAAGTTGGTAACCTGGCGTGGTTCCTGCGCCGGCAGGCCGTACTTCTCTTTGCCCAGGGCAATGCTTTTCATCAGGAACGTCATGTTCCGGGCCAGGGCGCGCATGGTCTGGAGCCCCTCTGCGTCCTGGGCGGCCTCACCGGGCAGCCTGCCGTGGACGCTGTTCCAATACTGGCTGGAGGCCACCGGCATCCCGGAGATGGTGAAGAATTTGTTCAGCTCGTCGAAGGTGGCGGACAGCCCGCCCCGGCGGGCCACCACCACGCTGGCGCCAACCTTCATGGTCTTGTCGAAGGGGGTGCTGTAGAACAGCCGGGTGAGCAGGGCCACCAGGGTGGCGTTGGCCGAGGCATAGTACACCGGACTGCCCACCACCAGGCCGTCGCTGGCCTCGAACTTGGGTGCCAGCTCGTTGACAATATCGTCGAACACGCACCTGCCCAGTTTGGCGCAGCCGCCGCAGGCCACACAGCCGCGAATATCGCGGCTGCCTACCTGAATCATCTCAGTTTCCACACCCTCCGCCTGGAAGGTCTGCTCCATCTCCCGCAGGGCAATGGATGTGTTCCCCTCGGGCCGGGGGCTGCCATTGAGCATAAGGACTTTCATAGGGATCGTGCCTCCTCAAGTTAGTTGTTGTGATTAGTATATCACATTGTCGAGGGAATGGGGAGAGTTTTTCCAGTGAATTACGATGATGGCCAAGGCCATGATAAATCCCATTACGATAGCCAGCACCACGGTTACGGTTTCACCACTCCCGCTTGATCTCGTTTTCCTCGACCTGATACCGTTGGAGAAACTCTGAAAGATCTCTGTCGTTTCGGAGCAGCATTAATTCCTCGAATTTGCCGCTGACCGGGTCTTTGAAGCCCGCGACCTGCTCGCCAGTGCAGATACTGCATCGGATGACGGGAACTTTTCCACGCTTGTCATAGGGGATCGCCGCTGGCTTTTTCCGTCTGCCAAACATCGGGAGCACCCCTTTCAGGATTTTTTACAGGCGTCCAACAGCCCCCGGCACCCGGCCAGCACATCCCGCCAGGTGGTTTCAAAGTCATCCGTGTACCACGGATCGGTCACATCGCCAGGGCGGTCTGTAAAATCCATTAGCAGGTGCATCTTGTTGGCAAAATCGCCGCCACAGATACGGTGCATATTCCGCAGGTTGGCCCGATCCATCCCAATCAGCAGGTCGTATTTTTCATAGTCGCTGTTTTTGAGCTGGCGGGCGGTCTTACCCGTGCAGTCGATTCCGTGCTCGGCCAGCTTGCGCCTCGCCGGGGGATAGACCGGGCTGCCGATTTCCTCGGTGCTGGTGGCAGCGGACTCGATGTGGAATTGGCTTTCCAGTCCGGCTGCCTTTACCAAATCCTTCATCACGAATTCGGCCATTGGGCTGCGGCATATATTTCCGTGGCACACGAATAAAATTTTTACCATTGGTTCCGTCTCCTTGAACGTGCTGATTTTCCTTGATATTTCATTTGAAAAGGGCGGCCAGGCTCTTGGTATAGGGGGCGCGGCAAATGCCCTTCTCAGTGACAATGCCGGTAATCAGGCTGTGGTCGGTGACATCGAAGGCGGGGTTATAGCACTTCACCTCGGGCAGGGCCATGGGCTCTGCATACCATTTCTCCCTGATCTCGTCCGGATCCCGCAGCTCAATGGGGATGTGATCCCCATCGGGGCAGTTCAGATCAATGGTGGAGGTGGGGCCCAGCACGTAGAAGGGGATGCCGTAGTGCTTGGCCAGGATGGCTACGCCGCTGGTACCGATCTTGTTGGCGGCGTCGCCGTTGGCGGCTACCCGGTCGCAGCCCACGAAGCAGGCCTGCACCCAGCCGTTCTTCATGACGATGGACGCCATATTGTCGCAGATCAGCGTCACGTCGATGCCCGCCTTTTGCAGCTCATAGGAGGTAAGCCGCGCGCCCTGGAGCAGGGGACGGGTCTCGTCGGAGAACACCTTGAACGCCATGCCCCGTTCCCTGCCCAGAAACAGGGGGCCCAGGGCGGTGCCATACCGGGAGGTGGCCAGGGGGCCGGCATTGCAGTGGGTGAGCACCCCGTCGCCGTCTTTGATGAGGGTCAGGCCGTACTCCGAGATGGCCCGGCACATGGCAATGTCCTCCTCATGGATGGCCCGGCACTCCCTGCCCAGCAGCTCCAGCAGTTCGGGCACGGTTCGATTGGCGTTGGCCTTCACCACGCCCTCCATCCGCTCCAGCGCCCAGCTTAGGTTCACCGCGGTGGGGCGGGAGGAGTTGAGGTACTCTTTCTGTTCATGGAACCTGGCGGCAAAGGCGGCGGTGTTGGTGAGATCCCACTGGCAGGCCAGGGCGTAGATGCTGTAGCCGGCGCAGATGCCGATGGCCGGCGCGCCGCGAACCTGGAGGAGTTTGATGGCGTCGTACATCTCTTCCGGCGTGCGCAGGGTCAGGTATACCGTCCGGTTGGGCAGCTGGGTCTGGTCAATAATGACCACGCTTTTCCCGTCGTCTCCCAGGCGTACGTTGTCGATATGGGTCACTTGCTGAAGCTGGTCGAGCATAAAAACCACTCCTTGGCTATCAAATTTGGCGGATCAATCACTGAGACAGCCCCGTCGGCCACGGTCAACTCCGCTTGTCGGCCAGCTTCTGGTAGAAGCCGGTCATGGAACGCAGAGTGTCCGCCTGCTCCCGGGTGATCTCCACACCGCCCCCCAGCTGGGAGACATAGTAGTATACTTTGGCGGTCTGCTCCACTGTCTCCAGCCGGTCAAAGGCGGCCAGGAGGGTGGGCCCCCAGGTAAGCGCGCCATGATTGGCCAACAGCACAGCGTTATGGCTGTGGACAAAGGGCCGCACACTTTCCGGCACCTCGTTGGTGGAGGGCATGGCGAACTCAGTGACGGGAATCTCCCCTAACCCTGACACCGTCTCGGACAAATACCGCTCTTTCAGGGGACGGCGGCAGATGGCAAAAGCTGTGGAGATGGGCGGATGCGCGTGGACCACGCTCATAACATCATCCCGCTCCCGGTAGACCATCAGGTGCATCTTACTTTCAGAGGAGGGGTAGCGCTCCCCGTCCAGGATATTGCCCTGAAGATCACACAAAACCAGCATCTCCGGGGTCATCCGGCCCTTGCCCACCCCGGAGGGGGTAATGAGGATCCTGTCCGGGGCTGCCCGGACAGACACATTCCCATCGTTGCTCACTACATAGCCCCGGTCGTAGAGCAGGCGGCAGACCTGGCAGATTTCTTCGCGGATTTGCTCATAGCGTTCCATCAACTCACCAATCTTCCTGTTTAGATTTCTTTATCAATGTCACCTATATAGGATTTGCAAAACCCAATCAAAGCAAGGCTGCGATCTATTTCAAGTATTGGCCGGTCAAGCTGTTCAAGTTTTCCGCGACCTCCTCCGGCGTTCCCGCCGCGACCACGCGCCCGCCTGCCTCGCCGCCGCCGGGGCCCATGTCGATGATATAGTCGGCGCTGCGGATCACGTCCAGATCATGCTCGATCACGATCACTGTGGCCCCGTGCTCAATCAGCGTCTGGAACACACCCAGCAGGGTGCGCACATCCAGGGGGTGCAGGCCGATGGTGGGCTCGTCGAACACGAATACCGAATCCGACTGGGGTTTGCCCATCTCGCTGGCCAGCTTCAGCCGCTGGGCCTCGCCGCCGGACAGGCTGGGGGTCTCCTCGCCCAGGGTCAGGTAGCCCAGACCCAGATCCTGCAAGACCTTCAGCCGTTGGCTGACTACCTTCAGATCCCCGCAGGCGGACAGCGCTGTGCTCACATCCATGTCCATCAATTCGGGCAGAGAGAAGTAAGCGCCCTGTCTGCATTGATACCGAATGCGGCTTGCGTCCTTCCCGTACCGCGATCCCCGGCACTCCGGGCAGGGGATGGTCACGTCGGGCAGAAACTGTATGTCCAGGTTGATGGCCCCCGTGCCGTCACACACCGGACAGCGCAGCCTCCCGGTATTGTAGGAAAAGTCCCCGGCCTTGAACCCCAGTTCTTTTGCGTCTGGGGTCCGGGCAAAGATCTTTCGCAATTCATCGTGGACGTTGGCATAGGTGGCCACCGTGGAGCGGACATTGGTGCCGATGGGTGTGGCATCGATCAGCTTCACCTGCCGGACGCCCCCGGCTTCCAGACTCAGAATATGCTCCGGCAGCGTTTGTCCGTCTATCGCCGCCGTCAATCCGGGAACCAGGCTCTCCAGGATCAGTGTGGTTTTGCCGGAGCCGGACACGCCGGTCACCACCGTCAGCCGCCCTTTTGGGATGTCCACCGTCAGGGGCTTCACCGTGTGGATCGCCGCCGTGGAGAGGTGGATGGTTCCCATATCAAACAACTCGCCGGACTTGGCCCGATCCCGGACATAAACATCCGCCGCCCCGGCCAGGAACGGGCCGATCTGAGACGCCTTGTTCTGGGCAATCTCCGGGATCGTCCCCTGGGCCACGACTTGACCGCCCTTTGCCCCGGCTTCGGGGCCCATTTCGATCAGCCAGTCCGCCTGGGAAAGGATTTGCGTGTCGTGATCCACCAGGATGACCGAGTTGCCATCCGCCACCAGATCGTGCATGACCCCGGTCAGCCCCACGATATTGGAGGGGTGCAGACCGATGGAAGGCTCGTCCAACACGTAGAGCACCCCGGTGGTGCGGTTGCGCACCGCCCGGGCCAGCTGCATCCGCTGGCGTTCCCCGGTGGACAGGGTGGACGCCGCCCGGTCCAGGGCCAGGTAGCCCAGGCCAAGATCCAGGAGCCGCTTGGCCGTGGCCTGGAAGGACTGGCAGATGCTCTCCGCCATGGGCCGCATCTCCGGGGGAAGGGAGGCGGGTACGGCCGCCACCCACTCCACCAACTCTGAAAGGGACATCTTGCAGGCTTCGTCCAGGGAGATGCCCCGCAGCTTGGGCGCCCGCGCCGCCGCCGACAGCCGGGTGCCGCCGCAGTCCGGGCATACGCCCTGCTTGAGGAATTTTTCCACCCGCTTCATGCCCTTTTCGTCCTTTACCTTGGACAAAGCGTTCTCCACGGTATATGTGGCGTTGAAGTAGGTGAAGTCCATATCTCCCGCCGCGCCGCTGGTCTTATTTTGATAGATGATATTCTTTTTCACGGCGGGGCCGTGGAACACGATGTCCCGTTCCTCCGCCGTCAGCTGGCGGAACGGCACGTCGGTCCGCACCCCCATCTCCCGGGCGATGTCCTTCATCAGCGACCACATCAGGGTCTGCCACGGGGCCACCGCCCCCTGGTCGATGGACAGCGACTCATCCGGCACCAGGGTGGACTCGTCCACCGTGCGCACGACCCCCGTGCCGTCACAGGTGGGGCAGGCTCCCTGGCTGTTGAAGGCCAGCTCTTCTGCCCCAGGAGCCTGGACCTGCGCGCCGCACTCCGGACAAAAAATCGGCTGCTCGGCAGCAACGGCCAGAGTGGGAGGCAGATAGTGTCCGTTGGGGCAGCGGTGGCTGGCCAATCGGGAAAACATCAGCCGCAGGCTGTTGAGCAGCTCGGTGCCGGTGCCGAAGGTGGAGCGGACGCCGGGGACGCTGGGCCGCTGGTGCAGGGCCAGGGCGGCGGGGACATAGAGCACCTCATCCACCTGGGCCCGGGCGGCCTGGGTCATCCGCCGCCGGGTATAGGTGGACAGGGCCTCTAAATAGCGACGGGAACCCTCGGCGTACAGTACGCCCAGGGCCAACGACGACTTCCCCGAGCCAGACATCCCGGCAATCGCCACGATTTGATTCAGCGGCACGTCCACGTCGATGTTTTTTAGGTTATGCACCCGTGCGCCGCGTACCTGGATCTGTTTCGGCATATTGCGTTCCTCCGATTCCTTTATGAAATCACTATTTCTGGAAAGCGATGCAGGGCAACGGTTCTCAGGCGCCAAGTGTCCAGCGCGTCAAAGCCATTTTTTAGAAAAATGGTGATGCGATCCACCCTTTTCCCAGCATGACACAGGATAATCATCACACCAGATGGGAGACTGAGTCTCGCGCATTTGGCCAAATCAGACCGATTGCCTCCATGCGGCGCTGTGGTACTCGGCGATCATGTCTGCTAATGTTATGCTCCGCAGGCTGTTGGAAAACTCGTCCGTTACTTTTTGATAAGAGACATCCAGCACCTGATGGATGTTTTGCCCAATGGGGCAGAGGTGAGACGGCGCGGGATGTACGCCAAACAGTTTTGAGAGGAAGGCCGGTTCGATTGCCTGGCAAATACGGTATAAGCTGACGCCTTCTAGAGGGCAGGCCAGCGCCGCCCCGCCTGTCCCCGGCTTGATGGAAATGATCCCATCTTTTTTCAATGCGCTGAGGACATTACGGATCGTGACCGGGTTTATTCCGGTGGAACGGGAGAGAAGCTCACTGGTCACCTTGTTGCTCTCACCGTATTCAGCAATAAAAATCAGGCAATGCACGGCGACAGAGCATTTTGCGCTGATATGCATGGTATCCCTCCTCTCAATCGTAATCATTATAGCACAAATGAAACTTGCTGTAAATGTTGACATTACACCTTTTGCGCGCTATAATCAGAGGTGTAAGCTTAAATATTACAGGGGGAACCAGCCATGAATATTGTCCAGCTTGTATTCAGCCCAACCGGAGGGACTAAGCGGGCGGCGGATCTGCTCTCAAAAGAATTGGGAGATACCATTCGAATGATTGACCTGACTGATGCGGCGCTTCAAAGCACCGATTTAGATGACAATGACCTTGCTGTGATTGCCGTACCCTCTTTTGGCGGACGTGTTCCGGCTCTGGCGGCCCAAAGGATTGCCAAGATTCACGGAAACCAGGCACGATGCGTAGTCATGTGCGTATACGGCAACCGGGCTTATGAGGACACGCTGGTGGAGCTGGAGGATCTGGCAAGGCAGAGCGGTTTCCAAGTCATTGCCGCCGTCACCGCAGTGGCGGAGCACTCCATCATGCACCAGTATGCCGCTGGACGGCCTGACCAGCAGGATCAGGAAGAGCTGAAGGGTTACGGGTCGAGAATTTTGGAAAAAATCAGTGAGGGAGCCTGCTCACCCGTGGGGACGCTTCCAGGCAACCGCCCCTATAAGAAATCGGGCGGGGTGGGAATGGTCCCCAAGGCGGGTAAAAACTGCACCGGGTGCGGTCTATGTGCGAAAAGCTGTCCCGCCCAGGCCATCCGCATGGATAATATAAAGACTGCCGACTCCAAGCTGTGCATCTCCTGTATGCGGTGCGTCACGCGGTGTCCCCAGTCGGCCAGGAAGGTAAACGGCGCGATGGTTGCCGCTGCGTCGTTGGCGATGAAAAAGGTGTGTTCCGTGAGAAAGGGCAATGAGCTATACTTATGAGGGTGATACAAAATGGGTTCAAAAATCGGCGTTGTTGATGTAGGCGGCGGATACCGGGGCGTCTACGCCGCGGGAGTGTTGGATTATTGCCTGGATCATGGCATTTGTTTCGACCTGGGGATCGGGGTTTCCGCCGGGAGCGCAAATTTGACCTCTTACGCAGCCAAACAGGCCCGGCGCAATTTGAGGTTCTACACAGAGTATGGACTGCGCAAGGAATACGCAGGGATCGGGAATTATATCGCCAAGAGAAGTTTTGTTGATTTGGACTACGTCTATGGCACACTGAGCAATTCCTACGGGGAATACCCCGTGGACTATGTCACCCTTGCCCGGAACCCTATGGAGTTTGTGGTGGTGGCCACCGAGGCGGAGACAGGGAAGGCCCACTATTTTGATAAACGCGACATTTCCCAGGACGACTACAGTATCATGAAAGCCTCCAGCGCGATCCCATATGTGTGCCGCCCCAACGAAGTGGGGGGAGTCCCATACTACGACGGGGCGTTGGGAGACCCGATTCCCATTGAAAAGGCGTTTGAGATGGGCTGTGACAAGGTGGTGCTTCTCCTGACCCTGCCGGTGGATACCGTGAGAAAACCTGATAAAGACCAGCGATTGGCCAGAGGCATCCGAAAACAGTATCCACTGTCCGCGGCGGCGCTGGAGCGGCGGGCACAGCGTTATAATGAGAGCGTGGCCCTCGCCCGCCGCTATGCGGCGCAGGGGAAGGTGCTGATCGTTGCCCCTGACGACACCTGCGGCGTCAGCACGTTGAAACGGGACGCTGACAATATGCGAAAGCTATATGAGAAAGGCTACGGGGACGGGGCGAAAATCGCTCCTTTCCTCAGTGAGTGAGATATAAAGAGGGGCGCTTTGGACAGCCCGGAAAAAACTGTCCCCAATGCTCTCGCCCATTCAAAGTTAAACCGGCAGGCTCCATGTCGAAGCCTGCCGGTTTATGGTTTACCACTACAAAATCACCATTTCGGAAGTATTGTGGCACAACGGTTTTCGAGGACAGAATCCGGCTTTGCTCCGTTCAGCGCCAGAAAACTAGCTGGAGTGCCTGCGTCCTTTTTCGGAGTATCGCCTTCGAGACCTCCTTGTTAGAGAAAAAATCGAATCCGTGGAAGGTTCCGGGTATATCTTCCAACTGAACATCCACCCCCGCCGATTGAAGCGCCTGTGCATAGGCGGCACCCTCATCATGGAGGCAGTCAAACTCCTCCACTTCCACATAGGTGGGCGGCAGGCCCGAAAAATCATGGGCCAGCATGGGTGCGGCGTACTCCGGTATCCCGCAGTCCCCATCCCGGAGATACAGTTCCCACATTTTTCGGTTCAGCCCTGCGTTCCACAGCGGGCTGTCCGTGTATTTTTTCATAGAGACCGTTTCCATCCGGCAGTCGGTCACAGGGTAGACCAGCAGCTGGAAGCACAGCCGCGGCCCATTTTCGTCTCTGGCCCGCAGGGCGCAGGCGGCGGCCAGGGCGCCCCCGGCGCTGTCCCCGCCCACGGCGAGGCGCGCCCGGTCTACTCGCAGGCTTGGGGCGTTATCCCACACCCAACGGAGGGCGGCATAGCAGTCCTGGAACGGGGTAGGGAAGGGGGCGGCCTCGGACGTGCGGTAGTGGACGAACACCACCATGCACCGGGCGCCTTCCGCATATTGGGCCGCATAGCGGTGGATGTAGCCCGCATCCCCCAGGCAAAACCCGCCGCCATGGAAATAGACCAGGCAGGGGGCAGCCCAGTCAAGGGCTTCGGGCCGGTAGATAGTCAGGCGGATCGCCGTTCCATCCTCAGACGGGATCTGAGTGCCCCGGCGCTCGATTCCCTGGGGTGGTGCGGGCTGCTTTAAGCCTATCCAGGCCAAGGAGCGGTTTGCCAGCCGTGCCGTGTTCAGGTTTAGCGTCCAGCCGGGGACGGCCAGTTTATTGGCAAATCGCAGCTCCGGACAGACGGGGTACTTCCTGTTGCGGTGGATACACCACGCGCCCGCCGCCGCGCCCGCCGCAGCGGCCCAATACTTTTTCTTCATGCGCATCCGCTCCTTCCTGGACGCTTCCTGTTCTTCATAAATAAAGTGTTGGGGGGCTTCACCCTGATCCTGCCGCTGCCGTTCCTCTGCGATGCCGCCTTGATGGGGCTGTGCTGGGGCGTTTTCGACCTTTTTTGATGCGCTTACTTGAAAAGCAGCTCCAGCGCCTGCGCCAGATCGTTTGCGGTGTCTACGTTGTCGCATCGCCTCTCATGCCCCCGAAGGAGCAGCACCGGCCTGATTCCTGCGCTGCGCGCCCCGACCACGTCGGTGTCATAGGAGTCACCGATGTGGACAACCTCGTCCGGCATACAGCCGCTGAGCCGCAGAGCTTCGTCGAAAATCTCCCGGTGGGGTTTGTAGGCCCGTGCAGTATCCGCGCTGACCACACCCGCCGCCTTCAGCCCGTTGCAGCCCAGGGCTTGCTCCATATAAGGAAGTCCGTTATTTGTAATGATATAGATAGGGACGGGACATTGCTCGAAAAAGGCGCGGGCGTCCGGAAACACAGGGGCGTTGACCCAATGACCATGGATCAGATCAAACAGCGCGGAGGGTTCATCGGTCAGGCCGATCTGCTCCACCATATCCGCAATCAGCCGGTCCACGATTTCGTCTTCGGTGAGATACGCCTCCAAATAGCTGTCCGCCTCATAGCCGCGGCGGATGTTTAAAATGAACCGCTGGACCTGTTTGGGATCGTGGACGCTGCTGTTTTTGCAGATGCGCCGAACGATTTCCGCCATCTCCGGGCTGCGCTCCTCCACGGTAGTTCCCATGTAGTCGATAAAGACTGCCTTGACCATATCTGCACCTCTTTTTGCCGATAATTTACTCTTTTTATTATTATATCATACCGGATAGTCGATGTCGAGCGGCTTGTCATTGATGTACACCCTTTCTTTTCAAGGGGTATCAATGCTTTTCGGCCCACTTTTCCAAAACTGTGCACTTTTTTGCGCGCTCCATCCAAAAAGTGATTTCATTGACTTAAAAAATGTTGTTGAGGTATTGAAAATCAGCCGTTTGTGTGGTATTCTTCGTCTGTATACATTGTGATTATTTGGGGGAGAAGACGTATAGATTCCGGCATAATAACAGGTTTAAGTGACTTTGGTATCGATAAGGTTCAGAGGAGGTAAGTTCAATATGAAAAAACGAGTTTTGTCGGCGCTGCTGGTTCTGGCGCTGTTGACGAGCCTGCTGCCAGCATCCGCGCTGGCGACGGACCTGGCGGAGCCGGAGCAGGCTGAAACGGTGGAAATGGAAGAGCCGAAAACGGAGGAGGCTGAAGCGGAAGAGCCTGAAACCGAAGAGCCTGAAGCCGAAGAGGCGGAGCCCCCGGAGACAGGGGCACCCACGTTGGTCATTGAGCCTGAGATCCATGAGGGCATTGGCAGCATCGAGGACGTCTTTGTTTTGCCCGGCTTCTTTGGCGTTGGTGAAAGTTCAACATACGGCGGAAGCTATTTTGAGCAGCTGGATGATTCTTCGAAAGCCCTCTATACCGCGATACTGGCGAGTGATCTTGCAAACGGGCCTCGTCCTATCTCTGAGGTTCGTGTCGAGGCCGATCTCACTGAGATCGATGTGAAAGATAGAACGTTTACGGACGCGACTCTTACACTAAAAAGAACAGGAACGAACAGCTACTCCATCTCTTATTCTGGATCTCCCGCTGAATATATCAATGACACCATATTAGCGGCACTCGGTGCACTGCTGTACGACCATCCGGAGCTGTCCTGGCTGGTCAATACACAGTATAGCTATAATTATACAACCGCGGGTGAATTTGAATATCCCAGCGGTTATGAGTCTATAGAGGTGGGAGGATCGCGAACTTATACCAATCAAACTGTAACGCTTGCCGAAATTGCCTATGGTATGAGCGCCCAGGGCTACAGCGATGCCACTACCCCATTTAACAGTACGGCTCCGAACTACGACCAGGCCAACACCAGGGACAAGGCGGCAATCGATGCGGCGATCGCTGCGGCGAAGGGCGAGATTGGCGAGCTCACCGGCGCATCCAGGTATGAGAAGGTCAAGGCCCTGTACGACTGGGTCTGCAACAACGTGGAATATGCGCATTATAGAGTGGGAACGGCAGGTTATAATGCGGAGGAAGCGGCCAAGTTCGCGAATGGCTGGCGCGGTTACCAGACGGCCTACAGCGCGCTGGTGGAGCGCGTGACCGTCTGCGCGGGCTATTCCAAGGCGTTCAAGCTGCTGTGCGATGCGTACGGCATTCCCTGCGCCATTATTACCGGAAACGCCGGGGGATCTGGTCTGCCGCAAGACTGGGGACCCCATGCCTGGAACTATGTCCAGATGGATGATGGGAAGTGGTATGGCATTGACTGTACCTGGGGCGATCAGAGCACATGGATCGACTATACATATCTATTGATCGGCGGAAAGGAATTCTCTGCTACCCGTAAAGAAGGTACGTTGTACTCAATTTACGCGTTTGCCTATCCTGAGCTGAACCAAACGCGCTACAAAGATTCGGGCTCACCCACCGACATTTCGATTTCGTATAGCCCGTCCCACACGGCAGTTTCTAGTAAAGACGTGCCCGGATTTGCTGTTCCCACAATCGGCCAAATGGGAGAGAACGCAGAGACGGTAGTCACGCTTACCGCTGCCGTGACCGGCGGGACATCTCAACAAGTTGAGTGGTCGCTCAGCAGCAGCGACGCCGGGATCACTTTGACTCCGGGCGAAAATAACACCGCGAAGCTGACCATTAAAAATTTTGCTGCGGCAGGTAAGAATCCGGGCGCAGCAAATGAGCTTACCGGGCCGATAGTCACGGTAACTGCCAGATGCGGCACAACATCAGCGACGCAGGATTTGTGGATCTATGTTGGATACAGGACTCCTAAATTTGTCCAGATCCTCAGCGGAACGACCCCCATTGACACCGATGCCATCGCCCCGGGCGGCACCGCCGTTTACACCGCCAAGGTGTATGACCAATACGGCGCGGAGATGACCGGGCAGACCGTTAGCTGGGGAATTTCCGGCGGTGGTTCGGACATTACTTTGAATGGCAGTACGGTCAGTGTTGCCGCCGGCGCGGCAGACAGTCAGACAGCCACCCTGACCGCCACGGTTGGAGGTAAGAGCGGCTCCATCCAGATCAGCGTCAACAAGCTCCCCCAGCACACCTTTACGGCGATGACCGATAGGGCCGTCACATTCGGCAGTGCGGGATTCACTCAGAAGGTGAGCCATACGTGCTGCGGGACGGCCGCTGCCTATTCCAGCAGTAATACGAGCGTCGCCACGGTGGACGCCAGCACCGGTGCGGTGACCATCGTCGGGGCCGGCGAGACGACCATTACCGCGACGATTGCGGGCACCGCAGCCCATGCGGCGACGACGGCCAGCTACAAGCTGACCGTCAGTCAGGCGAGCATCACGGGCGCGACGGTTACCGTCACAGGAACCTACACCTATAACGGTTCTGAGCAAACACCCGCTGTGGCTGTGAAGCTGGGCACGAAAACGCTGGTGAAGGACACCGACTATACCGTGTCCTATACCGACAACAGGAACGCCGGCACAGCTACCGCCACAGTGACAGGTAAGGGCAGCTACATGGGGACGGCCGCAAAGACGTTCACCATTGCCAAGGCCACGCTGACCCCGTCTATTGGCGGCATACTCACGAAGGTCTATGACAGCACGACAAACGCCCCCGACGCGGCCATCGTTTTGACCGGCATAATAGGTAGCGACGATGTGACCGCCACGGCGAGCTTCGCCTACGACAGCGCCAATGTTGGAGCGCGCACCATCACCGCCAGCAATATCACGCTGACCGGCGAAAAATCGGGGAACTACAGTCTGTCCCAAACCACTGCTACGGCCAGCGGAACGATTACCGCAAAAGCTCAGGATGCTCCTTCCGCTCCTACGGCAGTAGACGCGGACATCAAGGACACCAGCATCACGCTGACAACGATTCCGGGCGCGGAGTACAGCAGGGACGGCACGAATTGGCAGACCAGCCCCACCTTTACCGGTCTGTCGCCCAATACGGAGTACACCTTCTACGCCCGCCTGAAAGCGGACAACAACCACACCGCGTCTGACAGCAGCGCTGGAACAAAAATCACCACCAAGAAAACCCTGCTGAGCGGTGCCACCGTGACCGTTAGCGGCACATTTACCTACAACGGCGCGGCGCAGACTCCGGCGGCGGAGCAGGTGACGGTCAAGCTGGGCAGCGTTACGATTGCCTCCGGCCAGTACACCATCAGCGCCAGCAACAATATCAACGCGGGCACGGCCACCGTGACCATTACCGCTGCTGGCAGCGGCAACTACTCCGGCAGCGCCAGCGGGACATTCACCATCTCCCCGGCCACGCCCGTGATCTCATGGGGTACTACGGCCCAGGAGTTGACTTACAGCGGGAGCCCGGCGGCAATTACCGCCCCCACTGTGGCACTGGTAAAGGACGAGGAATTCAGCGGCACGATTACCTACTCCTATGCGGCGGGCACTTCGACCTCCTATACCACCGGCCTGCCCACCAACGCGGGAACCTACACCATCAAAGCCAGCATTGCGGCAAACGGGAATTATTCCGCCGCCCAGAGCACGAACACGCTGGCCCTGACCATCAAAAAGTCCGCGCCTACGATTACGTTCAAGGACAGCTATAAGCCTGACAGAGACTATAGCGGCGCGGCGATCGCGAACCCGACGGCCGCCGACCTGACGGTTACCGGCGCGCAGTTCAGCGCTGTGAAGTTTGCCTGGACGCAGGACGGCAAAGCCGCGACCCCCACCAACGCGGGAACGTACACCCTCACCGCCAGCATCGCGGAAACGGCCAACACTGCGGCGGTATCGGTCACAAAAGAAGTGGTCATCAGCAAGGCGGCGATCACCGTCACGCCGGACGCGGGCCAGCATAAGGAATACGGCGCGGCCGACCCGACGCTGACCTACAAGATCACCGGCGGGCAGCTGTTTGGCAGCGATAAGCTGACCGGCAAGCTTGCCTATGAGGGCGCGAACGTGGGTAAGTACGCGATCACGCAGGGCACCCTCGCCGCCACGGCCAACTACACGCTGACGGTGGCTTCCGGCGTTATGTTCGAGATCACAAAGCCCACCCTGGAGAACGCCACAGTCACGCTGTCCGCGAGCAGCTATATCTATGACGGCGCCGCCAAGACTCCGGCCGTCACGGTGAAAAAGGGTACTCAGACCGTTGACGCCGGCGAATACGTCATTACCTACTCCAATACCAACGGCGGGGCGGGCAACCACACCAATGCCGGCACTGTCACCGTGACTGTGAGCGCAAAGGAGGACGGCAATTACCACGGCTCGAAGAGCGCCACCTTTGTGATCAACCCCAAAGCTGTTACCGCTGTTGTCACCGCTGGAAATAAGGTTTATGACGGCACCAACAGCGCCGACGTCACCGCCGCGGTGAAGGAGAGCGACTTGGCAAGCGGTGACAGCATTACCATTGCCGGCCTGACGGGGACGTTCAACAACGCCAACGCCGGGACGAACAAGTCCGTGACAGTGAACAAAACCAACGCCAGCATTACCGGCGATGGCGTGGGCAACTATACGGTTACCATCCCGGCGACCACCACCGCGAACATCACCAGGGCCACTGTCACCATCGCTTGGGCCAGTGAGGCGCAGACCCAGACTGTGGGCTACACCGGCAGCCAGGCCGTCATTTCCGCGCCCACGGTGAGCGCTCAGAACGACGTGACCGTCAGTGTGACCCCGAAGTATTCCTATGCGGCGGAGGGCGGCAGTACCTTTACCTCTGGCCTGCCCACCAATGCGGGGACTTATACCGTGCGGGCCAGTATCGCGGAGAGCGGCAACCTGACCGCCGCCAGCGCGGATATGGCGCTGACCATCAGCCCAAAGACGGTGGGCAGCCCCGTCATTACCCTGTCTGCCAGCACCTTTGTGTATGACGGCCAGCCCAAGACGCCCACCGTCACCATCAGGGACGGCGGCAAGGTGATCCCGGCCAGCGAATACGAGGTGGTCTATGAGGACAATACTGACGTTGGCACGGCCACTGTCACGATCAAGAATGTGGCGGGCAACTACAACGTCAGCGGCAGCGCCACCTTTACCATCACCGAGAGGCCGCTTACCGGGGCCGCGGTCAATGTTTCCGGCACATTCAGCTACACCGGGGCCGCGCATACCCCGGCGCCCACCGTGACCCTGGGCGGGAAAACGCTGGTGAAGGACACCGACTATACCGTGGGCTATGCCGGCAATACGAACGCCGGCACGGCCACCATTACCATTACCGGCAAGGGCAACTATACCGGCGAGGTAAAAAAGACCTTCACCATCGCAAAGGCGACCCTGATAGCGGATGGCACCGGCATTGCCAGCGGCACCTATGAGGCTAAGTTGTCCGACCTGACCATTGCGGGCCTGACCGCCAAGCTGGGTGACACGCCGGTAGCGGGCACCTGGAAGCTCACCGGCAGCGCGGTCCCCAATGTGGGCGATGCTGGCACCTACACCGCGACCTTCACTCCCACCAGCGGCGCGGGCAACTATAATACGCTGACTGCTCCAGTGAAGCTGAGTATCGCCAAAACGGACTACAGCGGTGCAAAGACCGCCAAAACTTCCGCCAAATCCGGCGGCACAGCCACTTATGCCCTCACGGCGCTGCTGCCGGAGTGGGGCGTACCCGGGACGGTTTCCGTGAGCGGCAGTATTTTCGAGGAGACTCCCAGCATCAGCGGCGGCGCTCTGTCCTACAAGCTGAAAGCGGATGCCGCGGTGAATAGCACCGGCACGATCACGATACCTGTGACCTCCACGAATTACAATGGGTTCAATTTGACGATCACGGTTACCGTGGCGGACAAAGATGTGCCCACGCTGACCGTCAGCGCAATCACCGTCACCTATAATGGCGAGGCCGTTCCCAGCACCGCCATCAGAGGCACTGCCAAGGCAGGCAGTATCACCGTGCCCGGAACTTGGGCTTTTGCCGCCGGTCAGGGCCTTACCAACGCGGCGGACAGCGGCGTCAAAACCGTGATATTCACGCCCAATGATGCGGTCATGTATGCGGAAGTTGAAGGTACCGTCACGGTAACCATCAACAAGGCCACCCCAACCGGCGCACCCAAGTACACCGCTATCTCTGCCAGCGGAAAAACGCTGGTCGATGCGGCGCTGACCGCCCCGGACGGCTGGCCTGCGGGCACCCTCGCCTGGGAACTGCCCACAGATACCGGGGTGACAGCCAATACCGCTTACCAGTGGACATTTACCCCAGACAATGCCAACTATAACACGATCAGCGGCTCTATTACCCTGTGGCAGAGTTCTTCGGGCGGCTATGTGCCGTCTACCCCCGGCACTTCCGGCTCTTCCGGTACGTCCAGCCTTCCCGTAACCACCACCGGGCAGAATAGTTTCGCTGTAACCACCACGACCACGGCCGCTCCCACGGCCAGCACCCAGGGGGGCAAGGCCACAACTACCGTTGACACGGCCACGGGAAATGAGATTGTGAAGCAGGCCGTGGCAAACAAGAGCGAGGACGTGGTGATCGCACCCAAAGTCACTGGGAGCGTGACCAAGAGCGAAGTTTCTATCCCCGCCGCCACGGTAGGCCAAATCGGAAGACAGACCAACGCCAGCCTGACCATTGCCACTCCTGTGGCCAATGTGACCATCCCTAACGGCGGGTTGGGGAGCTTGTCCAGCACGGGCGGCGCCGTCACCGTCACCGCCGAAAAGATGGGCAACACTGTGGAGCTGTCCGTGACGGCAGGCGGCAGAACCGTGGCAAGCGTTCCCGGCGGTCTGACCCTCACTGTTCCAATGTACTACGCTGCCCCCGGCACCGTGGCCGTGCTGGTTCATGACAACGGTACACGGAGAGTCGTGCGGAAGTCCGTGACGGCCAATGGCAGTGTGACGATCCCGCTGAACGGCTCAGCCAAGCTGGAAATCGTGGACAACAGCAAGTATTTCTACGATGTGCCCGCTACGAGCTGGGCGGCTGACGCTGTGGCCTTTGCCAGTTCCCGCGAGTTGTTCAACGGCACCGGCGCGAATCAGTTCTCACCCAATCTGCCCATGAGCCGGGGTATGTTGGCAACCGTCCTCCACAACCTGGAGAGCAATCCCTACCAACCGTTCACCGGTGTATTTGCCGACGTGAGCAGCGGCGCATGGTATGCCGAGGGCGTGGCCTGGGCCGCGGCCAATGGTATCGTGACCGGTTACGGTAATGGACAGTTTGGCCCCAACGATAATATCACGCGGGAGCAGTTGGCCGTCATGCTGTGGCGGTATGCCGGAAAGCCTGCCGCCACGAGCCGGAGTCTGTACTTTGCCGATGCATACCGGGCCAGTGATTGGGCGCTGGAGGCCCTGCGCTGGGCTACCCAGAACGGCATTATCAACGGCAAGGGCAACGGCATCCTGGATCCCACCGGACTGGCCACCCGCGCAGAGACGGCGCAGATGCTGAAAAACTTCATGGAAAGGCAGTAAAGTGATAAAAGCAGGACGGCAGGGACAAAGATCCCTGCCGTCCTGTTTTTTGGTTGATGCCAATCCGCTTCTCGGTAGGCCCTAAATGATCTTATCCGTTGGTGCAATCATGTTCAACTCGGAGAGCGTCAGCTCATGCAGGGCTTCCTTGTTCATCCGGTCATATTGCAGCACATTGGTAAACAGCAGGTCGCAGAGCACCAGCACCGGGAACTGCGGCGAGATCAGCTTGCCCAGAACCAGCTTCTCCTTGGTGGGAAGGGGCAGCACCTCGTCGCAGTACGCATCCCATTCCCTGAGGTGCACCGAGCTGATGATGGCGGTGGAGGCGCCCTTGCTCTTGGCGGTCTTTACCGACCGCACGACCTCGTTGGTTCTGCCGCTCACCGTGATACCTATGGCCAGCGCGTCCTCGTTGACAATGGCGGAGCTCATCGTCATGATATGGCTGTCTGTTATGCTCTCAATGTCGATGCCCAGCCGCATGAGCCGCATCTTGAGCTCTCCCGCGGCAATGCCGGAGGAACCCTTTCCATACACAAAGATCCGCCGCTTTTCCGCGATCAGCTTGGAGACCCGCTTGATTTGGCTCTCGTCCACCAGCGCGTAGGACTTGTTCAGCAGCTCCTGGTAGGTTTCCAGAATATGTCTGGACTCTCCGCCCACCTGGGAATCCTTCTCCTGCTGCAGCCCCTCCCGGTAGCGGTAAACAAACTGGCGGTAGCCGTCAAATCCGCATTTCTGCGCAAAGCGGGACAACGTGGCCTCCGAGGTAAACAGCCTCTTGGCAATATTCTTTGCGGAAAAGTCCGCTAATTCTGTATTTTGCAGGAAAAAATCGGCAATTCCCTTTTCCGCAGGTGTAAAATTGCCATAATTCAGTTCTATCAGCGGACCGATGTTTTTCTCAAACCGCATGGCTGCGCCACCTAACTGTTCCCGCCGCGTGAAGCGCGGTTTTTTAATATGATAGCATACTTTTAAAAAAAGGGCAGATGCATTCCGGCGCATCTGCCCTTTTCCTATGCTCAGTCGTCGATGTTCAGCATATCCACAATGATGTTTTTATACAGGATGGCTTTGGCTCCGAAGATGGCCTGAACGCCGCCGGACACCTCCAGGACGCCTGTGGCGCCGATGGCCTTCAGTTTGTCCCGGTCCACCTTGTCTTTGTCCTTTACGGACACGCGCAGGCGGGTGATGCAGGCGTCCACTTCCTCGATGTTGGCCTCCGTGCCCAGGGCCTCGATGATCTGGACGGCCTCCTCTTTCAGGGAGTCCTTGGTGGTCAGGGAGCTCTTGGTGGACTCCACGTCCTCCTCGTCGCTCCGGCCCGGGGTCATGATGTTGAACTTGGTGATAAAGAACCGGAAAGAGAAGTAGTACAGAGCGAACCACGCGATGCCCACCGGAATCACCAGCAGCCAGTTGGTCTTGGCGTTGCCCTGGAGGATGCCGAACAGGGTAAAGTCAATGCAGCCGCCGGAGAAGGTGTTGCCGATGGAGATATTCAGGATGTCGGCGATGAAGAAGGACACGCCGTCCAGGAAGGAATGGAATATGTACAGCGGGGGGCACACGAACAGGAACATGAACTCCAGCGGTTCGGTGATGCCGGTGATGAAGGAGGTCAGCGCCACGCCCAGGAACAGGCCGCCGAAGGCCTTGCGCTTCTCCTTGGGCACGCAGTGGTACATGGCCATGGCCGCGCCGGGCAGGCCGAACATCATGGTGGCAAAACGGCCGGCGAAGAACTTGGTGCCCTCGGTGAACAGGCCCACGTGGCTGGGATCGGCCAGCTGGGCGAAGAAGATGTTCTGCGCGCCGGCGATCTGGGCGCCCGCCACCATCTCAACGCCGCCCAGCTCGGTGTACCAGAACATGGGGTAGATCATGTGGTGCAGACCCACCGCGCCGCACAGGCGCATCAGGAAGCCGTAGAAGAAGGTGCCGATGGGGCCGGCCACGGCGATATACTCGCCGGCAGCGACCAGCAGGTTTTGGATCGGGGGCCAGACCACGAAGAAGGCCATGCCGATGAAGATGGAGACCAGGGCGGTGGCGATGGGCACGAAGCGGGAGCCGCCGAAGAAGCCCAGCACCTGGGGCAGCTGGATGTTATGGTAGCGGTTGTGCAGCCAGACGGTGACGCAGCCCACCACGATAGCGCCGATGGCGCCGGTGTCGATGGAGCTGCCCTCGGACATGAAGATGGAGACCATGACGCTGATGGTGGCGTTCATGACCAGGTAGCCCACCACGCCGGCCAGCGCTGCGGTACCCTTGTCTTTTTTGGCCAGGCCCACGCACAGGCCCACGCACAGCAGCAGCATCAGGTTGCCGAACACCACGTTGCCCGCCGCGCCCATGATCTGGAAGATGACCTGGAGCCACGGCTGGTTCAGGATGGGATAGGCCGCCACCGTCGTCGGGTTGGACAGCGAGCTGCCGATACCCAGCAGGAGGCCCGCCGCCGGCAGGATGGCGATGGGCAGCATAAATGCTTTGCCCAGCTTTTGCAATTTTTTAAACATATTTTTCTCCCTCTCTACGCATCAAGTGCGGTCGCAAATTTTTTGGTGATGATCTGCGGTCTTGTGATGATCGAACCCACGACAACGCAGTAACAGCCCAGCTCAATGACCCGCTTTGCCTTCTGCGGAGTGTCGATGTTGCCCTCCGCTACCACCGGGTGGGAAACCTTGCTCAGAATCTCCCGGATGATCTGGAAATCCTCCGCCTCGATTTTATCCCCCCGGCTCTGGTCGGTGTACCCCACCAGAGTGGTTCCGATGAAGTCAAAGCCAAGCTCGTCCGCGTGCACAGCCTCCTCCACTGTGGAGCAGTCCGCCATCAGCAGCTGCTGGGGATGCTTCTCCCTGATTTCGCGGTAGAACTCGTCCAGCGTTTTCCCGCCCGGACGCAGGGCCACGGTGGCGTCCAGCGCGATGATTTCCACTCCGACCTTCACAAGCGCGTCAATCTCGTCCATGGTGGGCGTGATATAAACCTTGCTGTCAGGGAAATCCTTTTTCCAGATGCCGATGACCGGCAGGTCCACGCAGCGCTTGATCTCCTCGATGTCCTCCGGTGTGTTGGCACGGATGCCCTGTGCGCCGCCCTCGGCGGCCGCTCTTGCCATCCTTCCCATGATAAATGAAGAATGCAGCGGCTCAGCCGGGAGCGCTTGACAGGATACGATCAGCTTGCCTCCCATCTGTTTTACCTTTTCATCAACCATGTTTTCCTCCCTTTCTACATCCGGTTGGTAAACAGCGCTATTTACCAAATCAAGAGGTACAATGCAATTATATACAAGGAAGAAAATAATTGCAACAGATTGATTTAATCGCGAAAGTTCTTTCGAAATTTTTGTAAAACCCTCCAATTTCTATTTTCTTCCTGTGCCTGTTTTCCGGGTTTTTGGCATTGATGTGAAAATATTTTCTAAAAAAGGCCGCTCCCATTTAGGCTCTGCTGAACAGAAAAATCTGCCCTCCAGGCCGCTTGGTTCAGTCTTTGTCAGGAGCCTGCCCGTTATGGGGCGGCCACTTGCACTCAGTGAGTTCCATATGGTCAAAAACGGCCGTAAAAGATGAATCCTCCGGGCTGCAGGCATAGATGCCAAACCTGATCCTGCCCGCTCCCTCCCGCATATGGCACACCCGCATTTGCGAAAAATGCTCACCATCTTGGGAGCATTCAATGCAGTAATCATCCTCCCGGCGGCTGAAGCGGTACCACATGGTTTTCACTTGGGCGGGGATGGCGGTGGTGGCCCAGTCCGAGTAGCCATGATTGGTCACCACGCTGCCCAGGTGCTGGAACTCCTCGTTCTCATATTCCACAGACCCCTTGAGCCAGTTCTCACTGTCCAGGTACATCACAATGCCGCACTGATCGAAGCGGTGGTGGGCGCCAGTGAAATCAGTACGCACGATGAATGAGAAAAACGTTTCGTCCGTTTCCATCTGGAGGACAGGGGCGTTGTCATTTCGGAAATGGTAGTAGGTCCGCTGCCAGAGATCGGTTCCGGGCATAGTGGTGATCTCAATTTTTTCGCGCTGGATGGTGTACTGCTTGGGTTCCCTGACCCACTTCAATTTGTTGACATCAAAGTTCATATTGCTTACCTCCATCAAACTCGATGATTGTCTCCCCACTCGCACATAGCGTCCAAAATGGGAATGAGTGATTTCCCTCGTTCCGTCAGACTGTACTCAACCTTGGGTGGAATTTGGGGGTACTCCTCCCGGTGTACCAGCCCGTCCGCCTCCAGCTCCTTCAATGTGACGCTCAGGGTCTTGTAGGAAATCTCACCGATGTACTTTTTCATTTCATTGAACCGGACGACCCCAAATTCCATCAGTGTGTACAGGATGGTCATTTTGTACTTCCCATTGATCAGCGATAGGGTATAGCTGAACCCTGTTCCGCTGAGGCATTCATTTGAGATACAGCGGCTGCTCATTTTACGCTCTCCTTTAGGTAAGTATCGCACCTCAATGTGTGTACTTGACGTTTCCGTTGTTCTTGCTATGATAATACTATCAGATGTGGGGGAAGTCAAGCCCGCAGAATTGGAGGACAACATCATGAGTAAGAAAATCGTAGTCATCACCGGCAGTCCCCGGAAGAACGGCAACAGCTTTGCTATGACGGACGCATTTATCAAAGCGGCGGAGGCAAAGGGCCACACGGTTACACGCTTCGATGCCGCTGTGATGAAGATTGGCGGCTGTCACGCTTGCGAAACCTGCTACAAAACTGGGAAAGCCTGTTCCTTTGACGATGATTTCAACGCCATTGCCCCCGCCATTTTGGAGGCTGATGCTGTGGTGTTCACTATGCCGGTCTACTGGTATTCTATCCCCGCACAGGTCAAGGGGGTCATCGACAGGCTCTTTTCCCTGGTGGTGGGCGGCAAGGATTACGCAGGTAAGGAGTGCGCGCTGATTACCTGCTGCGAGGAGGAGGATATGTCCGTTATGGACGGTGTCCGCATTCCCATGGAGCGTACCGCCGCACTGCTGAAGTGGAAGATGGTAGGCGAAGTGCTTATCCCCGGTGTGTTGAATGTTGGTGCCATTGAAAAGACGGACGGCTGTGCCCAGGCGGCAGCCCTGGCGGATAAATTCTGAGAACACGGAGGGCAAATCAGTGGCTTGCGTTGGGTCAGGTTGCCCAGACGAATAAAAGGTCTATGGAGGCAGGACTGGGGAACAGTGCTGCCTCCGTTTGCTGTACGCTGCATATAGGTGCCTTGCTAACGGCACGATTTCGTGATATAATCAATGCGAATTAAGAGACGGCGGGCAAAACGGCTTATATCAAGTCATATTAATGAATTTACGTTTAAAGAACATGGGAAGGAGGCCGCGTGGTGGACACACAGACAACTACCCAAAGAAACCGCCAGATTGATTTTTTAAAAGAAATGTCTCAAATCCAGGGTTCCGGCAGGATACAATGGTTAGATTCTTTAAAAGGAATTCTGATTTTATTCGTGATTCTTCATCATAGTTATCCTGCAGAGATTTATCGGAGGATGTACACTCCCTTTTTTCTGACTATGTTCTTTTTTGCATCAGGATATACTTTTTCACCCAAAGAAAATTTTCGGATGTTTCTGAAAAGCAAATGGAAGCGTTTATTATGCCCCTTTTTTACTCTTGGATTAGTTCGTGTTTTGATGGCTTACATACTGGAGGGAGGCAGCTTTACTAAACGCTTAATAGGATTCGTATTGCAGAGAAGTTGTATGTATGACGAAATGTGGTTTGTTTCATGTCTTTTTACCTGCTCACTGCTGTTTTATCTGATTGTGAGAATAAGTGAACATATTGATTCTAAATGGGATAATTATGTTGTTTTGGGAATTTCATTGGTTTTTACGGCGCTTGGCATGGCAGATATGTGTATCTGGAGATTTAAATTGATATGGGAAGCTGAAATTGCCTGTATGATGAGTTTTTATATGGGTCTGGGTTATTTAGCCAGAAAAAAACAAGCTTACCTGGAAAAATGGTTAAATCGGCCTCTATGGTTGTCCGGACTCACAGGAATCTATTTTATACTTGTTTTTTTGGTTCCCAATGATGTGGATATTCATTTGGAAAAGTTTTCTTACCCGGTGCTATTTTTCGCGTCATCTATTCTGATTCTGTTTCCGATAGTATATTTAGCCAAAAGAATAAGCAGATTTCGGTGGAACAGATATCTTGCTTTTATAGGGAGAAATACCCTTTTTTATTATTCTTTCGCAGGGATTGTACGTATTCTGCTTTATAGTGTGTTAAATCATTTCAACATTTCGGATATATACATACAGCCGCTTGTCTGCGTTTTACTGACAGCTGTTTTGCTGGCCTGGCCGGCGTGGTTTACACGAAGATATTTTCCCTGGGCAGTCGGCGCATAGGTAGCTCCCTCATGGTAGTATCCAGAAATAAAGCCGCCCATTTGGGCGGCTTTACAAACAAATCCATCTCTCCGCGCTATGGATTGTGGGACTGCCTATATATACCTTGTTGTTTGATAAAATCGGCGTTATTGATTACTTAACTGGACTGTCCGTCTTCAAATATCCGGTTAGGATACTACTCTGCGGCACTCGCTTTAACGGAGTATTGTGGTATCTGTATGCAGCCTTTTGGGCATATTGTATGCTGTGCAAGGAGTACAGCCTTGATCCGTTGGCCGACGAGGTGGTAATCTGCCACCAGGACGGATTCCAGCGAGGGGCGGCCATCATGGTGCTGCGGGGGATGCAGCGCAAGGAGTGAGCAAAATCCCAGGCGCGTGGGATTTTAAGAAAAAGAAGGGCCGGGGATTATTCCCCGGCCCGTTCTTCATTGTCTTTTTCCATTGCCTCACGGATTGCCCGGTTGATGAACGTGTTAATGCTCTCGCCGCAGGCAGCGGCATGGGCTTGAATTTCGTCACGCCGTTCGGACGACACGCGCGCCCTCAATTCCACGCAGCCCTCCATGAGTATCTTAGGACTACATTGTGCCTTTGAGTGTCCCCAAAAGGGTATGCCATGCCGAGTTTCTAATTGTGATGTAGATAAAATATACGATATTCTACATCCTCAGCACGCCGGTCATGTTGATACAGTCATTGATGATCTCGTCTTCCCCCTTGGCCTCACGGGGCAAACTCTCGCCGGGCAGGGCGCTGGTGTTCAGGCTGGAGCTGCCCTCTACGATGATACCGTCAATGCACTTTTGGAATGAAGTGCAAAAAATAACTCGACAGATTTGTCGAAATCCGTCGAGTTATGGCTTAATATTGCAAAAATAATCAATTCCATTTGAGGCAGATCAGTTCAATCCCCTCGTCCTTCCCCAAATTGCGGCTGTATTGCTTGTCCACGGAGTTGCTCCAATGCTCATGAACGCCCAAGTTGGTGACCGCATTCCCGCGACTGTCCGTATAGACTGTGCCGGAGGGTGCGTCTGCCACAAGCCCTGCCTCATGGAGATAGTTCTCCACAGTGGGATTATCTTTCAGCGCCCCATTTCGGCTGGTCACTGTCGGCTCGTTCATCAGAAAATCCGCGCCTACGCTGTCGATGGCCACCGGATCCTGGGACACAAAGACGCTGGCGGTATAGTGGCCGTTGAAGGGGGCCTGCTGCCAACGGGAGTTGTCCCCGGTGATAGACGCGCCTTCAGAGGGGGCGCAGATGATGGCGTCCAGCATATAGAGGACGGTTTTGCCGCCCAGATCGGTGTTTGCCATCAGGTCCACCAGCGGGCTGTAAATGCCCATCTCGTTTCGTGTCAGCCACTGGTGGAGGTTGGCCCCCTCCGGGGGCCGCATCGTATTGCCGTTGATAAAGGAGCCAAAGTGGTTTTTCCCGCAGAGGGTGATGCCGTAGCTGTGGCCCTTCAGGTTGGCAAGGTTAATGATATACTCCGCCTCGGTGACACAGGTGGGCAGATAATTCACCTTCCCGCTGAACTGGTACGACCATTGGATTGGGGCGCTCTCGTCGGCCACGCCGTTGTTCCGGCCCACGAAGCGGATACCGTCCAAATTGCCTTGAGTACACAGCTCCACCATATAGTCCGGGAACAGCCGGGACACGTCATAGACGGTAATATCACTGGGTTTAACCCCGGCTTCCTCCACCAGAGAAGTGAGCAGGGCCTTGAGCAGCACCGAATTGGTGTAGCTCATCTTTGTTTCCCCGGAGGTGTCGTCGTCCATGACGGCGGAGCCGTTGATGTTGGCCTTGATGGCGATTTTCTCCCCGGCGGCATAGCCACCCGTCTTTCCCCGGCTTTGGTTGTGGGCCAGGAACAGTGCCTCCCAGCCCGCCTGGGCAGTTTCCTGCCCGCCCAGGGAGGCGATGCTGTCATCCACCATGCTCTGAATGGCGGTAGCGTCAAAGTGGCTCAATTCCCACCACCAGCCGTCTCCGTCCCATTCTACACAATCCGGGTTGTGAGCCCAGACTACACGCCCGGGCATGGCTCCGATCCCAGTCCCGTAGGGCTCATGCTGTGGATAGACGCCGTCATAGGGGAGGGGCTCGGCAAGCTGAAAGGTGATCTCCACATCCCCGCTGCCCAGGGCTTCCCGCAGGCCGCTGGGGTCGTCGATCCGGCCCAGACGGGTGAAGTTCCAGGTGTTTTGGGCATAGTAGACTGTGATTTGATTTCCCTGATAGAGGATGATATCCCCGGGAGCGGTGGTGATTTGCTCATCTGTGCGGGGCAGCTCTGTCCCCAGGGAACCAACCTTTTCAAAATTTCCGTAGTCACGGGTGGAAACGGTCAACGGGCCATCTTTCAACAGCGCGGCAAAAGCCTTCGCCGAGGGATTATCCGCCAGCGTTGCGGTGTAGGCGCGGCCGTTGAATGAAAGGGTGATTTTGTCCATAGCGTCTTCTCCTTCGGCATTGGGGGAGGCCGCGGCGGTCTGGCTGTGTTGCGCCGCATCCAAAGGTTCTGCGCCAATCGTTGTGTTCTCCGCCGCCAGCCCCGCGCCGCAGGCAGACAGCGCCAGCAGCAGGGCCATAAACATGGCGATGGGCCCGGTTCGTTTCATTGGATGGCCCCCTCCAGATCAGTTCAAATGAGTCTGGAAGAAATCCTCCAGCTTGTCGAAGGGGATTGCGCCCTTCCCGCCGCCGTCATACAGGTCAGTATGCACCGTGTCCGGGATGATGAGCAACTCTTTGTTATCGCCTGTCAGTTTGGCGAAAGCATCCTTGCTGAAGTAGCAGGAATGGGCCTTCTCTCCGTGCACGACCAGCACCGCGCTGCGGATTTCGTCCGCGTAGCACAGGATGGGCTGGTTGAGGAAGGACATACAGCCGATCTTGTTCCACCCGCCATTGGAGTTGAGGGAGCGGAGGTGGTAGCCCCTGGACGTTTTGTAGTAGTCATAGTAGTCTTTCACAAAGAAGGGGGCGTCATCCGGCAAGGGGTCCACCACGCCGCCGCCCAGTTCATAGTTGCCGCTTTTGTAGTCGGCGGTGCGCTGGGCGTTCATGGCCTTCCGCTTTTCATAGCGGGCTTCCTCGCTGTTCTCGGCGTCAAAATAGCCCTGGGCGTTCACCCGGCTCATGTCATACATGGTGGAGGCCACCGTGGCCTTGACGCGGGTGTCCAGCGCCGCCGTGTTCAGCGCCATGCCGCCCCAGCCGCAGATGCCGATGATGCCGATTTTTTCCGGATCCACGTTGTCCTGGACGGAGAGGAAGTCTACCGCCGCCTGGAAGTCCTCGGTATTGATGTCGGGGGAGGCCATATACCGGGGCGTGCCGCCGCTCTCGCCGGTGAAGGACGGGTCGAAGGCAATGGTGAGGAACCCCCGCTCCGCCATGGTCTGGGCGTACAGACCGGCCGCCTGCTCCTTCACCGCGCCGAAGGGGCCGCACACGGCGATGGCCGCCAGTTTCCCGGACGCGCCACGGGGTTGGTACAGATCCGCCGCCAGGGTGATGCCGTAGCGGTTGTGGAATGTCACCTTGCGGTGCTCCACCTTATCACTTTTGGGGAACGTCTTATCCCACTCCTGGGTCAGATTCAGCGTTTCTTCCATGAGAAATTCCTCCTGTTAACTGGTTTTCTTGCCTTGCTTCTCGATTTGATAGATGAGGTAGTCCAGGCAGTCGATCCGCCGCTGGTTTTCATGGACGGCGTCCAGCAGCGCCCGCCTGTGCAGGGAAAGGGCCCGCATCAGCTCAGCCTTCTTTTCACCCCGGGCCAAGACCTCACAGCGGCAGATTGTTTCCTGGTCGCAGCCCGCGTCCTTCAGGTTTTCCCGTAGGATGGCCTGTGCGTCCGATGCTTCCGGCACTGTCCTCACCTCCCGATGTTTCCATGATAAATCGCGGACAGCAAAATAGCAAATACTTGATTTCTATATCATGTTATTCTTGAAAGGAATAACATGGCGTGGTATCCTGTTGGCAGAGGTGATGATATGGAGATCCGGGTGTTGCGTTATTTTCTGGAAGTGGCGCGGGAGGGGAGCGTGACCCACGCGGCGGAGCGGCTGCACATCTCCCAGCCCACCCTGTCCAAGCAGCTGAAAGATCTGGAGGCCGAGCTGGGGAAGAAGCTCTTTGTCCGCAGCAGCTTCAGCGTCCGGCTGACAGACGAAGGGATGCTGCTGCGCAAACGGGCGGAGGACATCCTGGAAATGGTGGACAAGACGGCGGCGGAGTTCAAAGCCCTGGATGAGATTACGGGTGGGGACATCCATATCGGCTGCGCGGAGTCGGACGGGATCAAACATTTGGCACGGCGCATTAAGGCAGTGCAGGCCCAGGTTCCGGGGATCCGGGTGCATTTATACAGCGGGGATACCAATGATCTGGCGGAACGGCTGGATCAGGGGCTGTTGGATTTTGCGGTGATTGCCCAGGCGGTGGATCTGTCCAAGTACAATTATATAGAACTGCCGGGGGCGGATATCTGGGGGGTGGTCATGCGGAAGGATGCCCCGTTGGCGCAAAAAGAGGCCGTCTGCATTGACGACCTTCTGGATCTGCCGCTGATTCTTTCCCGGCAGGGACTCCGGGAGGATATACCCAAGCTCTTTGGAGAGGCGGTAGACCGGCTGCATATCACGGCTACCCTCAATTTGACCTATAATGGCAGCGTCCTGGCCCGGGAGGGGCTGGGGTACGTCCTGACCTTTGACAAGCTGGTGGATACCAGTGAGCGGAGCGAATTGTGCTTTCGCCCGCTGACACCTACGCTGGAGACGAAGCTGTATGTCGTCTGGAAAAAGTACCAGGTGTTCAGTCCGGCCGCGGAACTGCTGCTGAGTGAGATGAAAGGGCGTTAGTTATGCAAAATAAATCGACAGGCTTTGTCGAAACCTGTCGATTTATATCGTTGTCTTGTGTTGACCAAAAAGATGTGGTCCCGTAACCTGCGGCACAACGGTTTGTTGACACCAGCCCTTATGTAAAAAGGGTGCACTCTTTTCAATGAAAAGCCTCTCCGGGTTCAGTCCGTCCCGTCAGGAAATTTCGACGAATCCAGCATCTTTGTCACCCTCGCGGGGTTCCCAACGGCCACGGCAAAGTCCGGCACATCATGGGTGACGACGGAGGCCGCGCCCACCACAGCGTATCGGCCTACCGTCACGCCGGGAAGGATCGTGGCCCCCGCGCCAATCCACGCCCCTTGTTTGATCCGAATGGGCTTACAGGTCAGCACCATCCTCTCATACAGATCATGATTGTTGGAGAGAAGAGAGACGTTGGCGGCAATTTGCGCATCGTCCTCAATGGTGATCCCACCCCTGGACATCATCAAACAATTGCTGTTGACAATAACGTTTTTACCGATAGAGACCTGGTCGAAGCAGACGCCCTGTAAAGGGGCCGCTACGAAGCTGCCCTCACCGATCCGACCCTCAAACAGCTCGCCCAGCACTGCCGCATACTCCTGAGACATGGGCACCGTATGGTTCAGCCGGAACAGCAGCTGAGTCTGCCGCATTCCTCGTTCCGTGTCCTCCGGGCGAGTCTCTCGCAAATCCACCCGTTTTTCTGCATACTCCATTTTATATTCCTCCCATTTTGATTGTATGGCAACACCTTTGGTTTCGCATTGGCGGGATGGTTCCGCCGCTCCCGTGGATTCCAGAAAAGCGTCCTGTTCACCGCCCCAGGGACTGGTGCGGCTTGTTCCGGCGGAGTGAATCCAGCATTTGCCCTCGGCAGAGCCCAGTCCGATGGAGATGTTCTTGATGGCCCCGCCGAAGCCGGCCATGGCGTGGCCTTTGAAGGCGGTGAAGCCGTGATCCTCCGCCATGATCTCCGGCACGGTGGTGCTCTGGGGGCAGTGCCCGGTGCTGGCATCGCAGCAGTAGCGGCTGGCGGTGCAGGGGACGCTGACCTGCTTCTTGAACGCTTCCGCCGCACGCATCAGGGTTTCGGCATCGGCATCGGAGAGCTCGTCCGGTTCCTCAAAGGTGGCCACGTTGTCTTTGATCTGATCCATGGTAGACATACCGCTCAAAATCACCTGCACCTGGGGCAGACGCCTTGCCCAGCGCAGGGCCCAGGACGCCATGCTCCAATCGGGGTGGGCGTCTTTCAAAATGGCCTCCGCGTCGCTGGAGAGCTGGGTCAGCCGCCCGCCCCGCACCGGCTCCATGACCATGACGGGGATGTTCCGTTCTTCCAGAACCTTATACTCTGCCGCCGCTGTTCTCCATTCAATTCTCAAAAAATCTGAACTCCTTATGAGCTGCGGTGTTTCAATCCTTTCGCGGTATAATAGCCAGCCATGGAAAACAATACCATCACAGCGATAACATCCGCCAGGAAGTAGACCAGCGGCCGGCTGAAATCATAAAATACAAACTGGTTTCGCAGGAACAGATAGCTTCCGATTTCCTGCCGGATGAACGCAAAAACACCCCAAAATCCCAGCAGCGCAATGGCAATACGCGGGATGACCGTTCGCACGGCAGAGGCTTCTTTTCGAGCCGCTGCCTTGCTGCGGGCTCCGCCATGTACGCCAATATGGAAACTCATGAGTATCAAGCCCCAATGGGAAGCCAGCAGGTGAACGGTCCGGGCAAATGACATTCCGGCTTTTACATCCAAAAAGACAAATACATGGCGCGACATAAGGATGCCGCTGACCGGCAGGGCGATCATATCCGCCAGCAAAAGCATATTGGTCACAGTCCCCAGAACACGGATGCCGCTGTACCGCCCCCTGAACAGGGTCCGATACCAGTTTCGGTTTAGCGCATGATGGATGACAAGCAGCGCCGTTATGGCGATCCCCAGCCATTCGTGGACAGCTTCACCCAGCGGGGAGTAGGCCATCAGCAGCGGCAGGAGGATCATCATACCGCAGTCAACTGCCATTTTGAGGGCCTGCTTGTTCTTCCTATTCAATGAAGGCGCCCTCTCTCAGCCAGCTGGTGACGGCCTCTCTGGCCTCGTCTCTCTGCTCCTGGGCGGTCTTGCCCCGGATAGCCAGACCGTCCGCCACCGTTGCCCCCGGACAGGCGTCCGCAATGTGCCGGGGCGTGTTGGACAGGCCGCTGCCGCCATGGGTGCAGAAGGGGACGATGGTTTTACCGGAAAAATCATAACTCTCCAGGAAGCCATAGACGATCATGGGCATATCGCCCCACCAGTTGGGGAAGCCCAGGAAAACCACGTCGTAGTCCGCCATGTTTTCCACCGTCCCGGCAATTTCCGGGCGGGTGTCCGCCGCTTCCTCCTGTCGGGAGATCTCCAGCAGACCATTGTAGGTGTCCGGGTAGGGCGTGACATTTTCAATGCGGAACAAGTCGGCCCCGGTCTGCTCCACAATCATATCGGCGATGATGGCGGTGTTGCCCTCCTCAATCACGCTCACCTCGTACTGCTCACCGGGCAGGGAAAAAACTGCTACCAGCATTTTGATTCCTCCTATTTTGTCCTCCACAGGTTCGGAGGTGTTGTCTGCCGCCGCGCTGCCAGCCGGGGTATTCGGTTCAGTGGTTGTTCCCGACATCCCGCCGGTGGGCTGTGCATCCTGCGCGGGGGCCCCGCCGCAGGCGGCCAAGGAGACGGTCATCACCAGGGTAAGCAGTAATGCGGCAATTCGTTTCATAATTTGCTTCATCCTTCCAGCTCCTCCGTGATGTCCTTCAGGTAGTCCCGGATGGGCAGGTGCTGGGGGCATCGCTGTTCGCACTTTCCGCACTTGACGCAGTCGGACGCCTTGCCGTGGGTCTGGGTCAGGTTTCCGTAGTAGGTCCGGGCCACCATGCCCTGAGGGCCGCCGAACCGTTTCAGGTTGTTGTAAATAGCAAAGTAATCGGGGATGGCGATCTTCTTGGGGCAGTCGTCCACGCAGTACCGGCAGGCGGTGCAGGGAATGGTGATGCTGGCCTTGATGATTTCGGCAGCCTGGGCCACGATCTTCTGCTCCTTTTCGCTGAGGGGCTGGAACTGCTTCATGTAGCTGATGTTATCCGTCATCTGTTCCTCATCGCTCATACCGGAGAGAACCATCATCACATTGGCGGGGCTGGCCGCGAAGCGGATGGCCCAGGAGGCGTCCGAGCGGTCGGGAGCATAGTCGTGGAACAGCTGATGGGCCTCCTCCGGGATGTTGACCAGACTGCCGCCTTTGATGGGCTCCATGACGATCACCGGCTTAAGGTGTTTGTAGGCCACCTCATAGCACTTCCGGGATTCCACGGTGGCGTCCTCCCAGTCCAGGTAGTTGAGCTGGAGCTGGGCATACTCCATCTCCGGGTGCTTGGTCAAAATCTCGTCCAGCAGCGCCGCCTTGTCGTGGAAGGACAGGCCGATGTGCTTGACTTTTCCCTCCGCTTTCAGCTTCTGGACAAACTCAAACGCGCCCCATTCCTCCGCCTGCCGGTAAGACGGCCCGCCCAGGCCGTGAAGCCAGTAGTAGTCCACATAGTCCACACCCAGCCGCTCCAGCTGGTCCTGGAAAAAGGCGGGAAACTCCGACTTGTCCCGGATCATGAATAGGGACAGCTTGTCCGTGATGGTGTAGGCCGTACGGGGATACCGTTTGGCAATCGCCTCCCGGAAGGCCTCCTCGCTGTTGCCCCGGTGGTAGGGGGCGGCGGTGTCGAAGTAGGTGAAACCGTTTTCCATAAACTGATCCACCATGCCCTTGACCCGCTCCACATCCACGCTGCTGTAATCGCTGGCGTCCAGCAGGGGCAGGCGCATCAGACCAAAACCCAGCTTTTTCATCAAAAAGGCTCCTTTTCATTTTTATGATACATTTAGCATAAACGAATTCCCGTTGCGGGAGAAGTATGGATTTGTTATAATAGTGCCAAGTTATAACTTGGCACTGGAGGCGAAATCATGTACAATCATCAGTTGGACGCTTTTGTAAAAGTTGCGGAGCTGGGCAGCTTTAACAAGGCGGCGGAGGCCATGTTCATCTCGTCCACGGCAGTTATTCAGCAGGTCAATCTGCTGGAGGCCAGCTGCGGATTCGCGCTGTTTACCCGCTCCCACCGGGGCGTGAAGCTGACGGCGGCGGGAACATCCTTCTTTGAGGACGCAAAGACGATCATCCGCTTGTCAGAGGATGCGCTGGGCAAGGCCCGCAAGCTGGCCGATGCCGCCGAGACTACGGTGCGGGTCGGAACTTCGCTGCTATTCAAGTGCCGGATGATACCAGACATTTGGACAAAGGTTTCCGAGCGGTGCCCGGAACTGAAAATTGAGCTGATCCCCATCAGAGAGAGACTGGGCGGCGCTCAAAAGCTGACGCTGGACGATCTGAACGGGGAATATCTGGTGATGCCGATATCCAATGTCTCCCGGGAGCTGGACGATTTCCGCGCGGAGGTCACAGGCCGCTATCCCACGGTGCAGATCATTGATTCCAGCTACTATGGCCTGGATACCTTTACCATGTGTGAGCTGAATCCCTATGTGCTGATTACCCAGCCCGTGTATTCCGATATCCATCCCAATCTGGTGAGCATCCCGCTGGAAACGGAGTACGCACTGCCCTATGGACTGGTTTATTCCGTTGATCCCTCGCCCGCGGTCAGGAAATTCATCCAGGCGGCGAAAAAGCTCCTATCATAGCAAGGACGCTGTCTGCGTATCGCTGGCAGCGTCCTTGTTGCGTTTGGGATATGGGGCTTTTAACGTGTAAACCCCCGGTGCCCATAGACTTTACACTGGTTGAGTGCTTCCTCCAGCGAGTGGAACTCCTCATCCGTCAGCTCCACCAGGGAGTAGATGTTCTGGATGGCGGTGAGAGGCGTAACCCGTTGGGCCCGGTCAATGACGCCCACATCCACCTGGGACAGCCCCCAGCCCCGGATTAACCCGTCGTCGATGAGCCGTCCCATGGCCTCTGCCACTTCCTCCACGGACACGCCGCCGCTGGTACGGTGGAGATAGTAGAGATCCACCATATCTGTCTGGAGCCGCTCCATAGAGGCTTGCAGATGCCGCCGCACTGTGTCATAGACGGAGCCGTCCTGATGAACCTCCGACCTGTCTAAAAACAGCTTCGTGGCCAGCACCACCTCCCCACGTACATCCCGCAGGGCCTCGCCCACAATGCGTTCGTTGTGCCCGATGCCGGACAGATTGGGGCTGTAGACCTCTGCTGTGTCAAAGAAGGTGCAGCCGTGGTGGCAGACGTTCTGGATGGCCTCGATGCTGTACTGTTCCGGAGGAATCTGGCCGTAGCCATGGGAAAAGGCCATGCAGCCCATGCCGACTTCCGATACGGTCAGTTCACCGAGTTTTCTTGTTTTCATATTAACGGTTCCTCTGTTCTAATTTAAGAATTTCTGCCTTGGCTGGTTGAACTGCTTACGCCGCTGTGCTACACTATAAACACATAGCAAAGATGGATCAGTCAAGCACAAATTCCGGGCAGAATGGAGCAGCCTGATTATGGGTGTATTTAAAATTGATGCGGACCAATTTCAATGGATCAATGGGCCGGAAGATGACCCGAATGACCTCTGTCTGCATGGCCATGTTATGGTGCAGGTGGGCGCAAATTTTTTTGAGGATGTTGGAACAGTCAGCGCAACAGCGCTATACCTCCTGAAATCATTGGAAAAAGATAAAATCATGAGCCGATATGATATTCAGATGATACCCTGCTGCGGCCATTTTTTGATCGCGAATGGAGATTTATCTGAGGTAACGATCAGTGGCTGCGATACCGGGACAGACTGGTCTATTCTCCATAGTGATGGAGGAATTAAAATTATTCTGCCATTCGGAGCAGAGGAGCAGGTGGCTTTTCCTGATTATCAGGCGGAAGTGTTCCGCTTTGCGGATAAGATAGAAGCATATTATAAAGCGTGCCAGCCTAAAGTTATTCCAGAGGACGAATTTTCCAAAAATGGTTATGCAGCATTTTGGAATGAATGGCATAGGCGCAGAAACGGGTAGATGAAGATGCTCCCCTATAACCCAAAGGGGCCTATGGTCTGCCGGCCATGCATCATATGCCCATCGAGATTCCGGCCCTGACTTGTGAAGGTCAGGGCCGTTTGATTTTCTCCTGTGTTATTTTTACAGTTTGCTTTTGGCCCCCCTGTCATAGAAGCGAAATCCGGATCGTCATGCCCTTCGTAATGCTCTTTGCGCAAAAGCTTGATGAGTTTATTTTGATCATCTTCTTCAAGCACAATTTCCTTCAGCGGGCGGGCGACTGACTGAACGCTGAGGGAAGAAACTGTAGATGAAGAGAGCCGCCCAAACAGCTTATTCACCGGACCTTGTCTTTGTATGAATACGAAGCGGACAATCACTATCGTTACGATCAATAGCACTACGATTCCTAATACCCATTTACTCACTTCCTTCATAGCTTCTCTCCCCTTATATTATCAGGAAAACGACGTGGAGTAAATAGCATCGAATAGCGTAGTATAGTATCCAGGGGTTGTAGCATAACAGGTATACGAACAATATCCTGCTCCATTTTCGGAATTCGGATTTGCGGCAACAGTCGCAAATCCGTTATCAGAATCCATGATCGAGATATACTTGTTTGTAGTATATATACCATGAATACACATTGCATGCCTATTAGATAGGATACCCCAAAGAAGTATACCCTATCTGTTCTGGATCGAAGATCACTGATCTAGAACAATATCATACTTTTCCACATCCATCAGCGCGGCCCCGCCGGCCTCAAAGGTGATGGCATCCGCCTCCTGGCGGGTGTAAATGACCGTGCTGGCGGCCTGCTCGCCGTCGTTGACGAATACCTCCAGGCTGAACCGGTCCAGGATAATGCGCAGCTTGATTTCGCCCTCCCGATAGGACACCAGGAAGCTGCGGGTATGGACGATGTCGTGGGGCAAGCCGCTGCGGGTACGATCAATCTTGATGGTGCCCTGATCCGGACGGTAGCGGATGATGGTCTCATGCTCGCCGTCCTTTGCCACCCGGACGCGGAACCAGCGGTAGGGCTCGCTGCCGGTGGGCCGGACCGTCACAGTCATGTCCAGCATCCGGCCCTGGATACCGGGCAGATTCACCTCACTGCATACAGGAATGTTGTTGTGTATGACACAGCGCTCCCGGTAGCCCTCGAACTCCCGCACCGGGTTCTGGTAAAGCCGCCCATTCTTCACCGACAGCTCACGGGGCAGGGTCATCTGGCCAAACCAGCGGCAGTTGTAAGGCTTTGCCCCCACAGTACTCCAGTTCTGCATCCAGGCGATCATTACCCGCCGCCCATCAGGAGTCAGCAGGGTCTGAGGCGCGTAGAAGTCCAGACCGTAGTCAATAGCCTGCGCATACCGCCGAACAAAGCCTTTCCCAGCGGGATCGTAGTCCCCGATGAGGCACACAGTGCCGTTGCCCGCATGGAATTCCAAGCCGATGGGGCTCATCTCCTGGGGGCTGGTAAGCAGGACGTGTACACCGTCCAGGACGAAGAAATCCGGGCACTCCCACATCTTCCCATACTGGTTGTTGCAACGGTCCAGAGTGCGGGCAAGCTCCCACTTCAACCCGTCGGTGCTGCAGTACAGCAGGATCGCGCCGCTGGTGTCCTCCGTGCGGTTTCCGATGACAGCATAGTAGGTTCCGTCCGCCTCCTGCCAGATCTTGGGGTCCCGGAAGTCGATGAAGCTGCCGCCTTCCGGTAAATCCGCTGCCCCCAGCACCGGGTTCTCTCCACATTTCTCATAGTCTACCCCGTCCCCGATGGCCACGCACTGGGCCTGGATGTCCTGGATAAAGCCCTCTTTATTATGATGCCGCTGCACGCCGGTGTACAGCAACAGCTGACGCCCATCGGGCAGCTCAATGGCGCTGCCGGAGAAACAGCCGGAGGCATCGTAGGACTCGTCCGGGGCTATAGCCACGGGCAGCCGCTCCCAGGCGATGAAATCCTTTGTTTTCAGATGTCCCCAATGCATGGGCCCCCACTCGTTGGAGTAGGGATGATACTGGTAGAACAGATGGTACTCCCCTTTATAGGGGGAGAAGCCGTTTGGGTCGTTCATCCAACCGATGGTAGGGGTAACATGGAAAGCGGGACGCTGGTCTGCCGGGATGAAAGAACCATAATGGGATTCAAATTCCCGGGCTTTCTGCAAGGTTTCACTGATCATCTGAATCGTCCTCCATTTGGCAAAATAGCAGTCAAATTAAAGCACACAAATATGTAATCATTATGGTAACATATTTCTATCCTTTAATGGTAAAAACTGAAAACCCGCCTAATCCCTTTCAAATTGTTGGGCAAAAAGAGCCCGTCGGACCGGGGAACCGGCCCGGCGGGCTGAAAGCGGGCAAAGGCTATTCCTTTGCGTAAAGGGAATTACTTACTTGCCCATGTAGCGGTCGTAGGCCGCCTGATACACATCCAGCAGACGGCTCATGCCGCAGCTGTCCTCCAGCATCTGAAGGTAGGCGTTCCACTCGTCGTCGGTGGGGCCGCCGTTCTTCAGCCAAGTGCCCTCATACTCCGCGACCTGGCTGACAAAGTCGGCCTTATAGCGGCTGATGGTCTCCAGCTCATCGTTGGTGAAGGTGACGTCGGCGGGGTAATACACGGTGTTGTCCACATAGGGCATCCACTCGTTCATCAGGTTCTCCAGACGCTCGGTGGCACGGTCCTCCATATAGAACACGCTGTTGTAGTACTCAGGCAGGATCAGGCGGGGGCCGTAGACCTCATACTGGCCCTTCAGCTCGCCGGAGCTCTTGCCAAACTGAGCCTGGGCGGCATCCTCGGAGATGACCTGCCACACACCGTTGGCATCCTTCTCAGAGAAGTAGATGCCGATGGGGGCGTACTGGAGCTGCATGACGATCTCGGGATCATACCACTGGTCGAAGTACTTGCACAGCAGCTCGGGGTTGCCGCAGGCGCTGGTGATGTTCAGGTTGCCGGAAGAGATGGGCGTACCGGCGCGGACAGTGACGTTGCGGGTGTTGGCATACTCGGTGCCCTCGGGGCCGTACATCGGGGGCAGGAATACAAAATCGTCGGAATGCTCGCCGGCAATCTCCTCAATGTACCACCAAGTGGTCACACCCACGCGGCCCTGGGACACCTTGGCGATGAGCTGGCTGGTGCTCTGGGAGAACATCTCCAGATCCATCAGGCCCTCGGCGTACCAGTCGTGGAAGTAGGAGACCGCGTCGCGGTACTTGTCGGTGGCGCTGACGAACTCCACGGAGCCATCGGGGTTGGCCACCAGGTCGGCGCAGACGTCGCTGGTAAAGTTGGTGAAACCGAAGCCGGCGTAGAAGATCTCCTGGCCCCAGCACCACTGGTCATAGCCAGTGGACATGGGAATGGTGGAACCGGCAGCGTTGCCGTTGCGGGTGGCCATATCATTGTCCTTGAAGGCGACCAGGGCGTCGTGGAGCTCGGTCAGGTTGGTGGGGATGTCCAGGCCCAGCTCATCCAGCCAGGTCTTGTTGATCATGGAGAACTCGGGGATGGAATAGATGCTCATGTCATCGCTGGCACCCACGGCAGCAGTGCCCATCATCTCGGCGGAGGGCAGGCCGTAAATCTTGCCGTCGGCCTGGGTGATGGCGGACTTAATCTCGGGATGCTCCTCCAGAATGGCGGACAGGTTGGGCATAATCTCGGGGGTGATGTAGTCGGTCAGGTCGATAAAGGTGCCGTCCTCGCCGTAATCATTAATATCGGTGGCACTGAAGTTCACGGCGATGAAGGCATCGGGCAGTTGGTTGCCGCCGATGAGCACGCCCACCTTTTCGCCCAGGGAGTCGCTCATGAGGTCCCACTCGATCTCAACACCGGCGTTCTCTGCCAGCTCCATCAGGACGGGGTTGCTGTCGTTGCCGCTGCTCAGGGTGGACATACCGCCCACGATGAGGAACTCGTTCTGGTTCTCGTCGCCGCGCTTCTCGGCGCCCTTGCTGCAGGCAGCAAGGCTCAGGGCCATGGCCGCCGCCAAGGCGGAGGCCATGATCCGCTTTACGTTCATTTTCATATGGTTCGACGCTCCTTTTATAACAATTTAAAATCTTTGATGATTTTCAGACAGGGACCGTCATTGGGCCACTCTGTGGCCCAACGACTGGTCCGGCAGCGCGGGTGCGCTGCCCTGGGGCCGTCATTGGGCCGCTTTGCGGCCCAACGACCGGCCCGGCGGCGCTTGCGCCGCCTCACCCCTTGACCGCGCCGGTCATGAAACCCTGCTCGAAGTACTTCTGGACGAAGGGGTAGATGGCCAGCATGGGGGCGGCCGCCACGATCATGGAGGCGAACTTGACCAGCTCGGTCATACGGTTTGCCTCGGCATAACCCATGCCGTCGGTCATGCTGCTCATGGCCTCGGTGGTGATCAGGATGCCGCGCAGCACCAGCGGGAAGGGGTACTGATCCTTCTGCAGGTAGATCAGGGCGGTGAACCAGTCGTTCCAGAAGGCCACCATGGAGAACACCACGATCACGGCCATGATGGAGCGGCTCAGGGGGACCACCACCCGCAGGAAAACGGTCATCTTGCTGGCGCCGTCAATCTCCGCCGCCTCGGTGAGCTCCTTGGGTACGTTGTTCTCAAAGAAGTTGCGCACGATGATGACGTTGCCCATGCCCACGCCGCCGGGAAGAAACAGCGCCCACATATTGTTCAGCAGGCCGGTGTCCCGGACCACCAGGTAGGTGGGGATCAGGCCGCCGCCGAAGTACATGGTGATGACGAAGAAGATGCTGATCCACTTACGGCCGGGCAGGTTCTTCTGGCTGAGGGGATAGGCGGTGATGTACACGGTGACCACCGAGTAGAGGGTGCCCACAATGGTGTATTTCACGGAGTTGATAAAGCCGTTGAACAGGTTGGAGTTGGCAAAGACGGCGCTGTAGCCCTCCAGCGTGAACTTGCTGGGCAGCAGGAAGGTCTTGCCGGCGTACACGTCGTAGGGGTCGGACACAGAGGCGACGATGACGTAGTACAGGGGATAGGCGATGACCAGCATGATCACCGTACACAAAACCACCAGGATAATGTCGCTGGCCTTGTCAGACAGGCCGGTACCGGTTTTACTTTTCATTCCCCGCACCTCCTTAAACGAAGCTGACATCGGCGGCCTTCTTGGCGATGTTGTTCACGATAACCAGCAGGATGATGTTGATGACCGTGTTAAAGAGGCCGATTGCCGTCGAATAGCTGTATGCGTGGTCAACGATACCTTGTTCGTAGACGTACACCGCGATGACGTCGCTGGTGACCTTGTTGAGCTGGGTCTGGAGCAGGAAGACTTTCTCGAAGCCTACGCTCATGATGCCGCTGGCAGCCATGATGAGCTGGAGGATAATCATGGGCAGCAGCTCGGGCACGTCGATGTTGAGGATACGCTGGAACATGGACGCGCCGTCGATCTTGGCCGCCTCATAGAGGCCGGGGTCCACCGCGGACAGGGTGGCCAGATAGATGATGCAGCCCCAGCCGGCGTCCTGCCAGATGCCGGAGGCAATGTAAATCGTGCGGAACGCCCCGGGCACGGTCATGAAGTCAATGGACTGGCCGAGCAGCAGGTTGATGAGGCCGCCGTAAGGGCTCAGGAAGATGCGGATCATACCGCAGACGACCATGATGGAGATAAAGTGCGGGGCGTACAGGATGGTCTGGACAACCTTCCTGAAGCCCTTGAACCGCAGCTGGTTGATCGCCAGGGACAGGATAATGGGCACCGGGAAGCTCCACAGCAGGCTGAACAGACTGAGCTTGACGGTGTTGATGATCATCCGCCGGAAGGTGGGGGCGGTGAAGAACCGCTCAAACCAGTCAAAGCCTACCCACTTGCTTCCGAAGAAACCCTGAGCGGGCTTGTAATTGCGGAAGGCGATCTGCACGCCGTACATAGGGATGTACTTATAGATGATGGTGATGACGACGGGGATCACCAGCAGCAGATACAACTGCCAGTTCTCGGCGACACGCGTCCCGAGCGTTTTCTTGTGGAGCCTGACTGCGCCTTCAGACGCCGTGCGCCTTGCTGTTTTTGTCGAGTTACTCACGCGGGGTATCCCTCCTCTTGAATCGTTGTTCTCAGGGTTTAGGTTGGGCGCCGAACCCAGGTCGGGTCACCAGCCTGTGCCCGAATTCAGCTCTACGGAGAAACGATATTTTGCAAGCGAGATAACAGTAGCACACATCCCCCTGGAAAGTCAACGGGTTTTTCGTATAATGTTGCTATAAGTCTTAAGAATTGTTTATCTGCACAAAAAATAACGATTCATTTTGTATACTATGCTCCCGGGATTATTTCATGAATCCCTTTACAAACCGTGTGGGTTCGGTTATACTGAATATAACGATATTTCACCGCTGAATTCATGAAACCGAGGTGGCACCATGTCAGAACAAAAACCAGTCCCTACCATGAAAGACGTTGCGCGCGAGGCGGGCGTGGCGCTGGGCACGGTATCAAAGGTGGTAAACGGGCTCCCGGTGGGGGAGGAATACCGCGTGCGGGTGGAAAAGGCCATCAAAGAACTGGACTACCGCGTCAACAGCTACGCCAAGGGCCTTCGGAGCAACAAGACCTTCTTGGTGGCGGTGATCATGCCAAACCTGGTCAACCCCTTCTTCATCAGGCTGGTCAACTGCATCAACAAGGCGCTGGCGATGCGGTCGTATCGGATGCTTTTCTACGCCACCGATTTCGACCCCCAGCAGGAGCAGGAGGTCGTCTTACTGGCCGAGCAGCAGAAGGTGGATGGGATCATCTGCCTGTCCTACAATCCCAATTTGAAGATCCCCGCCAACATACCGCTGATCTCGATCGACCGATACTTCGGCGCCCTCATCTCCTGCGTGTCCAGCGACAACTACGGCGGGGGCCGCCTTGCCGCCGAGAAGCTTGTGGAGAATGGCTGCAAAAATCTGGCGTTTCTTCGGATCGGCTCCAAACTGACCAACGAGCCCAACAAGCGCAAGGACGGTTTCATCAGCGCCTGCGAGGCGCTGGACGTCCCCTACACGCTGAAAATCGTGGATGACGGCACGCCCTATTCCGCCTTTGAGGAATTCCTTCAGGAGCATCTGCACGACGGCAAGCTGGATTTCGACGGTATTTTCTGCGTCACGGATTCGCTGGCCTACCAAATCATCAATTCCCTGAAGGGTATGGGCCTGCGCGTGCCGGAAGATGTGCAGATCATCGGCTTTGACGGGTCGCGGCATTTTGGGGACATGGAGCTGTACTGCTCCACCATCGTCCAGCCCGTAGAGGAGATCGCCGAAACGTGCGTCAGCATGATTTTGGAGAAGAACCTCCTCCAGGCTCCATCTCTCCTGTGCCTGCCTGTCAGCTACGCGTACGGCGGGACCACCTGGAAGTAGGGGGTACTTATGGCCAGTGAGTACTTGAAACAGAAATACCAGGATGTCAAGCCAAACGAGCCGCCTCCGCCCCTCACCGGGAAAAAGCGGTTGGCCAACTGGTTCCACTATAATAAGCTGTGGATTGTGGTCTGGGCGGTCATCCTGTCCATCGTCGGCAGCATTGTTTGGAATATGCTGGGGATCGGGCGGATTAGGCCGGACTATATCTTCGCCTATGTGGGGGCGGACCCCCTGCCCGGGGACTGCGTTGAGGCCCTGGAGCGGGAGCTGGCCGCCCTGGGCGAGGATGTGAACGGCGACGGGCGCGTCACGGCGGAGGTGCGTGAATACGCTACAAATCGCGGCGGCGATGCGGAGACCGCCCTGTCCTACAACTACGCTGCGGATGTGGTGTTGATAGCCGACATCACCGAGGCGGAAAGTTACTTCTTTATCGTGGAGGACCCTGCCGGCGTCCAGAGCGCGTACCAGATCTTTGCCCAAGCGGACGGGACCCCGCCGGAAGAGGACGACCTCAGGGTGGACGACAAGGTGTTCCAGTGGAGCGACTGCCCTGTCCTGGCGGGGCTTGCCGTGGACCAGGAGCCGCTGGAGAGCCTTTATATTGGCAGAAGGTGTTTTTATGATGAAAAGCAGGCCAAAAACCAGGACGCAAATGATTCCCTCTGGAATGTGATCACAAAAGGAGCGCGGCGATGAAACGCACGGTGAAACTGATTTGGATATTTGCGCTGCTGATGGCGCTGGCGCTTGCCGGCTGTTCCGCGTCAGGTCAGGAGCTGCCTGCCGGCTGGGATGAGAGCTGGGTCAGGATTGCGGAGTATGTCGGCGTGGAACCGCTGGATGGGTTCACGCTGAACGAGAGTAACGACCTCCTGTCCATATCAGGGCTCTATTACGCCACCTGGACCGCTGGTGACGGGCAGGATTTTGTCAACGCTGATGGTGATGAGGCCATCGTCTATGACGCACAAATCTATGTACTTTTGGAGGAATGCCGCAGTGCGGACGCTGCACAGGAGGCGGTAGGCGCTTGGATTGCGCGTGAAAAGCAGTCATATGGGGCGGAAGGAACTTACACAAAATCCTTTGGCACTCAGAGCTATGAAATTATGCCCCTCATTTCTGGAGGCGAGGACAACCCCTATACCCACGGCACAGCGGCGTTTGCGGCCCGGGATCAATGGGCCATCAGCGTGGAGTTCATGTGTACGGACAGCTTCACGGGGGAACCTCAGACGCTCCTCGAGCAGTTCCTGTCCGGCTTCCACTACAACGAAACATAGGAGGGCGAAAAATGGGCCTTTTTTTTCCAGATGACGAAAATCGTTTCACATATGGCCGCGCTATAGGTTTTGCCCGGTATCGCGAGGTTTTGGAGAAAAGCTTCAAAGAGTTTTTTCTGGTGGGCTTTATTACGCTTGTATTTCTGATCCCCTTCGGACTTGGTATGGTATATGCGATACTGACAACCAGCGCCCTTGTGATGCTGGCGGCGGCTGTCATTGGCGGCGCGATCTCTGGCCCCGGCGTCGCCTGTATGTATGATATTATCCTGCGGCGGCTTAGAAACGACAAAAGCGACTGGTGGGTATGTTATAAGAAGTCCATGCGTCAAAATTGGCGCGCTGCCATTCTCCCAGGTGTGGTTCAGTGCGTATTTCTGGGCTTCCTTATTTTCAGCGGCGCGCTCTTATGGTGGGCCAAGCAGCCGATTACAATCGGAACCATTGCCATACTGAGCCTTTCCGCCATCTTCTTTATGATGGTACTCTCTGTTTGGTGGCCTCAGGTCGTGTTGTTCGACCAACGGGCAGGTTTGCAGCTGAAAAACGCGATGTTCTTTATCCTCTTTCATTTAGGACGTGTTCTGGGGGCGGCGGTACTGCAGGTGGCTTGGTGGGTGATTATGTTTCTGTTCCTGCCTTGGACGGCCTTCCTGATCCCCTTCCTCAGTATGTGGTATATCCTGTACCTCGCGGTGTTCATCCTCTACCGCCCGATGGATGAAGCATTCCATATAGAGGATCAGATCAACGAGCGTTTCCCCGGGCAGATCCAGGAAAGGGAGGATGGATGACGTGGAGATTCTGGCCGAAAACCGCTTTACCATTACAAAAAAACTTTTTTATGAGGGGATGCTGTGCGTATCTGCTGAGAGCTATGGAAAATTGGCTAAAAAGGCCGTCGCCTTTTTGGGGATAGCTTGGCTGGCGCTGACGGCTGTGACACTGTGGAACAGTCAAAGTCTTGGATATGTGGTAATAGAGTTTGTCGTTTTGTGCCTGGTTGCACTATGGATATACATATTGATGCCCCGAAGCAAGGCGGCAAGTGCTTTCAAGAAAATGGAAGCAAAATATGGCGGCGATTTGGAGCGTATTACCCGCTTCTACGAGGAGCGGCTGGAGGTAGAGGCTTCTGGATATCAGATTGTGGTGCCCTATTCCGAGATCAGCCAGATTCTGCGCTCAAAGCGCCTTTTGGTGCTGGTCACCGAGGGCAAAACAGGTTTATTGTTAAAACTTGACGGCTTCACACGCGGAGGCGAGGCTGCTGTGCGGGAGCTGATCAAAAATGCAGCAATGGAGGAGAATGAGCATGACTGACATACTGGCCGTAGGCGAAATTCTGATCGATCTTACGCAATCCGAAACCACCGGGCAGGGCATCCCCCGATTTGACGCCAATCCCGGCGGCGCACCGGCCAATCTGGCCGTGGCGGCCTCGCGCCTGGGCGCGAAAACCGCTTTTATCGGGAAAGTAGGAGTTGACAGCTTTGGTACATTTCTGAGAGATTGCCTCGCAGAAAACGGCGTCGATGTAACAGGACTTATGACCGACCCCATTCAGCACACAACCTTGGCGGTGGTAGCCTTAGATGCTGCCGGCGAGAGAACCTTCAGCTTTTATCGAGACCCCAGCGCCGATGTGAATTTATCGGTACAGGACATCTCGCCGGAGCAGCTTAAAAACACGCGTATTCTCCACTTCGGAAGCGTGAGCCTGACGGCGGAGCCTGCCCGCAGCGCAACGCTCTATGCGGCAAAGACTGCCAAAGAGATGGGGGCAGTCATCAGCTATGACCCCAACTATCGCGCCAGCCTCTGGCCGAATCAAGAGACCGCTGTTGCCCGGATGCTGGAGCCCTTGGAGATGGTGGACATACTGAAGGTATCGGACGAGGAGCTGCCCCTGCTCACCGGCACGGACGACTTGGAGGCGGGCTCCGCGATGCTGGCGGAAAAGGGTATCTCCCTGATCTTTGTGACCCTTGGCCCCAACGGCGCCTTCTACCGCTTCCAGGGGCAGACGGGCCACGTGGATGGAGTCCCCTGCAAAGTGGGCGACACCAATGGCGCGGGCGACACTTTCTTCGGGGCGGCGCTGTCTCAGCTTGTGAAGCATGAGAGTTTGAAGAATATTACTGCTGCCGAATTAGAGCGTATCATTGCCTTTGCCAACAAAGCCGCCAGCCTCACTACCAGCCGGCATGGGGCCATTCCGGCCATGCCGACCTTGGCGGAGGTCGACGGCTGAAGCGGGCAGATAAAGCGGCCATTGTCCTCATCGGACAATGGCCGCTTTCGTTTGCCGCCGCCCGTTCCGCTTCAGGAAATTGGTAGGGCGGACGGGGGAGGGGGCGCTCCCCGTCCGCCGGGGCGGCGATTGGGTGTGCGGAATGAGCGGGCCGCCGAAGGCATCAACTATGTAAAAATCGTTATATACCATTTTATGCCAAAATGGTATGACAATATTGCACAAATACAGATGAGAAAAAATAGCATAACTGCCGAAAATTACATTGACAAAGCATTCCGCCTTGACAAATGCCGCATACGATTTTATACTAAAACCATCTCCTGCATGAAACGATATTTTGAGCGCGGCCAACCACCGCACAGACTACGACCCAAGCAAACCAAAATAACAATGGAAGGGCATGATTATGAAAAAGAATATACGGAGATGGCTCTCCATTCTGCTTGCACTATGCATGGTGTTGAGCCTTGTAGCCTGCGGTAATACCGGCAGCAGCAATGCGGCCAACGACGTTGTCAACGGAGATTTCGAGGATGTTTCCAGCGGCGAGTGGGTCGGCTGGACCCGCAAGGACGCAGCCTTTAACTTCCGCGGCGTGGTCAGCGAAGAGAAGATCAACGGCGTGGAGATGGAGAAGTCCGGCGAGTATTACTTTGCCGGTTCCGTGGGCGGCAACCCGCCTATGCGCGGCACCCTGACCTCCGATGTGTTCAAGCTGGGCGGCAACGGCTTCATCACCTTCAAGATGGGTGCCGGCAAGAACACCGAGAAGGTTTACGTAGAGTTCTTCCAGGAAGGCAACGACACCCCCATCGCCCATGTGGTCAATGAGGACTGCGATGGCATGTACATCACGGAGCATCTGATTACCAAGGTGGTGGATCTGTCCGCCTATATCGGTAAGAACATTTACATCGTGGCCACCGATAACGACGACGGCAACGACTTCGCCTATCTGAACCTGGACGCCTTCCACGTCTGCGCCTCCGACGAGGAAGTGGCCGCCGCCCAGGCCGAGTATGCTCAGCAGATCGAAGCCTACGGTCCGAAGCCCTTTGAAGAGGACGAGACCTCCAATGACATCGTCAACGGCGGCTTTGAGACCGGCGACCTGACCGGTTGGCTGATTCTGGACGGAACTGCCATTTCCCGGGCCGGCGTAGTCTCCACCAGCCAGCGCTACTGGGATGACCGCGCTGTCTACGGCGAGGGCGAGTACTACTTCGACGGCAGCAACAACGGCGCCACCCAGGAAAACCTGACCGGCTCCATCCGTTCCACCAAGTTCACCCTTGGCGGTGACGGCTACATCTCCTTCATGATCGGCGCGGGCAACGGAGGCTCCTATGTGGCCCTGTGCGACGGCAATACCGACGAGGAGCTCATCGTCACCTACAACGACTACTTCAACGACCCCGCCCTGGCCCTCACGCTCCTGCGCGTCTACGTTGACGCCAGCCAGTACGTTGGCAAGGTGGTGTATCTGAAGGTGGTGGACGACAACGACGGCAGCAAAGGCGGCTTTGCCTTCATCAACGTGGATGACTTCCGGGTCTCCATGACCACCGACGAGGTCTCCGCCCTGGAGGTGGAGCAGCTGGAGAAGATTCAGAACGAGACCTACAACTCCGCTTCCTATGACGACCTGGCTTCCCTGCTGAATTACTACAACAATTACCCCTACCCCGTGCCCTTGAACTCCCTGGCCATTACCTCCTATGCCCAGAACCAGGTGGTGGACTGCGGCACGGTGGATCTGACCGCGTTTGTCAGCGATGCCGCCGCTGCGTTCGGCGGCGAGACGATCAGCGATCTGGCCATCACCAAGGTGACCTTCAACGGCGCCGAGACCACCGACGGCTTCAGTTCCTTCAACATGAGCGAGCCCGGCTACTATCATGTGACTTACGGCGCCTCCTACGAGGGCAAGACCGCTGAGGCCACCTTCATCGTAGTGGCCCTGGCCAACCGCAATTCTGTGGCCAACGGCGATTTCGAGGCCGGCAACCTGGCCGGCTGGACCGTGCAGACCGACGGCTGGAGCGTTGTGGATGGTCAGGCAGGCGGCGTTATCTCCGCGGTTTCCTATTGGGATGAGGCTCTGCCCTACAACCAGGCCGGCAGCTACCACTTGAACGGCTGGAACAATGGTCTTGACGAGGGCGCGACCTGGTCCGTACAGTCCTCCAACTTCACCCTGGGCGGCTCTGGCTTCATCTCCGTCCGGATGGGCGGCCACGCAGCCGCGGTTCATGTTTACCTGGCTAACGGCACCGAGGTGGGCTATTACCAGCAGACCCGCTTCAAGGACGAGGGCTTCCCCAGTGTCGCCGCCGGTTCCTGGGCAGATATGGGCACCTATGTGATGGACCTGTCCGCCTATAAGGGGCAGGAGATGTACATCGTCCTGGCTGATGAGCCCGCCGAGGGCTGGGCCCACGCCTTCTTCGACGAGGTCGTGACCTATTACGAGACCGCCCCCGATTACGCCAATCAGGCCGACACTGTGGCCGACGGCGGCAGCGGCGCTGAGGTTCAGATTCCCTGGCAGCTGGCTGAAAATTTGAAATAAGAAACAATTGTTCCACCGCTGGCCGGGCAGCTCCCCTGTCTGGCCAGCTTTCAAATCCGAAAGGAGGCACCCATGAAAAAGAAGGTCTCGATGATTACGGCGGCGCTCATAGCTGTCGTTATGGCCGTGACGCTGACGTCCTGCGGGGGCTCCGACGCCCATAAGAAGGATCTGCTGCTGCACCTGGCCTTTGATGAGGGGAAGGGCGTGACCGTAAAAGACACATCCGGGAACCTCCCCGATGTGGACATGAACTACGAATTTTCCCACGCCGCCTATATGGACAGCCAGGCCCCCCAGTGGCGCGAAAAGGGTATCAGCGGGGGCTGTCTGCTCCTGGACGGCACCAGCACCTATGTCACCTATAACCGCAACGATATCATGGTGGAGGGCAAGGCCCTGACCGTCCAGGCCTGGATCGCGCCCCGTATGTTTGAATGGGACGACCCCCATGCCGCGGACAACGGCACCGATTCCCCCACTGGCCTTGTCAGCCAGTCCGACAAGGCCAACAATAAGGGCTTCCTCCTGGGCTATGAGCGCTTTGGCCGCCTGACCTTCCAGGTGGGCATCGGCGACGAGTGGCTCACCGTCTGGAGCAACGGCGACAACCTGAAGAAATACGAGTGGAATCTGGTCACCGCCACCTTCGATGCCGATGCCGGCGAGATGTGCCTGTACCTGAACGACACCCTGGTGGCCTCCCGGTCCGTCCCGTCTGGCGGGTCGATCGCCGGGGCAAAAAAGACCCTGGTGGTGGGCCGCAATATTGAGGCTGAGCGCCTGACCGCCGGCTTCCTGAATGTGGCCAGCGGCTACATCGACGAGGTCAAGCTATACAGCACCGCCCTGAGCGCCGACGAAGTCTCCAAGTACTACGGTAGCGTCACCGTGCCGGAAATCGAATTCTCGGAGATCTGGCTCCAGAACATCCTGGGGGACGACTACACCCGCACCCAGTTCCACGGCGGCCCCTACCAGTTCTGGATGAACGAGCCCCACGGCCCCGTCTACTATAACGGGATGTACCACCTGTTCTACCAGGCCAACATGACCGGCTCCTACTGGCGCAACATCTGCTGGGGCCACTACGTCAGCACGGATATGGTAAATTGGAAGCCCGTCAAGGAGGCCATCGTGCCCACCGAGGGCTCCGTAGTCCCCGACGGCGTGTGGTCCGGCGGTGCCACCCTGGACGCCAACGGCGTGCCCCTGCTGTTCTTCACCGCGGGCAATGACAGCTTCCGTGAATATGAGGGCCTGATCTCCAACCAGAACATCGGCATTGCCTACCCCGCCGACCTGTCCGACCCCGAACTCACCGACTGGGTTATCTGCGACGAGCTGGGCCTCATCCAGAAGCAGGGCCAGGGCCGCGCCGGCGAGTTCCGCGACCCCCACATCTGGAAAGAGGGGGACATCTGGTGTATGCTGGTCTGCTCCGGCAGCACCTCTTCCACCGGCGGCTCCGCCCTGCTGTACACCACAGACACGCTGGAGCTGAAGGACGACGGCACCGTCGATATGGACTGGCAGTACAAGGGCCCGGTCTATGAGATGGAGAACCAGTCCGCCCTGTACGGCACCTCCTGGGAGCTGCCCATCATCCTGCCCGTCACCAACGAGGCGGGCACCATCACCAAGTACTTCTTTGAGATTTCCCCTGCCCCCGCCAGCATCGCCGACAACAAGGTCTACTACTGGCTGGGCGACTTCGATCTGGAAACCGGCAAGTTCACCCCGGACGAGGCATTCCAGGGCGAGCCCCACCTGCTGGACTATGGCGCCAACGTGTTCACCGGCCCCAGCTGCTTGGTGGATCCGGTCAGCGGCGACATCTATATGTTCAGCATCATGCAGGATCAGCGGGGCGCGGCGGAGCAGGGCGCGTCCGGCTGGGCCCACACCGTGGGCCTCGCCAGGCGGATCTGGCTCAATGACGACGGCACCGACCTGATGATCGCCCCCATTGAGACCCTCCACGAGCTGGAGGAGGAGGTGCTCATCAATGAAACCAACCTCACCCTGGACGCCGCCAACAACGCTTTGGCCGCGGTTGACGAGGATATGCTGTATATCAAGCTGGTGGCCGATGTCGGCAATGCGGACGAATTCGGTATCAATATGAAGCAGGGCGGCAAATGGGACTGCACCACCTACCGGTATGACGTATCCGCCGAGACCATCTATGGCAAAACCGAGAATAAGGGCGAGGGCGCAAAGGCTAACTCTGTTTCCGGCGCGCTCCCCAGCGAAGATGGCAAGATCACAATGGAGATTTACATCGACCGTTCCCTGGTGGAAGGCTTCTTCAATGATTATAAGGCTATCAGCATCCGGGCCTATACCGAGGAGCCCGACTCCCACGGCATCGACCTCTTTGCCACAGGCGATGTAACTATTGAGAGCCTCTATGTGGCGTCCATGGGTTCCATTTTTGATTAACCTTCCGATCCTCAAAGCATAAGTGAAAAGGCGCAAGGACTGGCGACATGGTCCTTGCGCCTTTTCCATCCCCGCTCATTCCACCGTCACCGATTTGGTCAGGCTCCAAATAATCGTCCGCAGGCCCGAGAGCGTCCACCGGGAAAAAGCTACTACGGTGTAATCATAGAGAGCCTTTCAACCGAAACGCCTTTGACCTAATTTAGCAAACTGCCTCCGGCCGGAGGCAGTTTTTTGTCTGTGGTCATTTATGTGGTCACGCTAAAAAACCAAAAATAAAAAGAGTGAAAAAGCCATAAAGATAAGATGAAAACCGCTAAAATAGCGGATTTCAGAAGAAAAATTGTCCGGGTGACACGATTTAAACGTGCGACCTCCTGCTCCCAAACTGATGTCAAAATTTTCAAGCGGCACTTTTGAACGCTGTTGGACGGTGTTTTGTCCAACAGCGTTTGCTGTTTGGAACTGTCCGGCGGTGGCGTGTGCATTGGCCGCTGTCCGCCCGTGGGGCTGGTAGTGGGTCAAAATTCTGCGTATTTATGAAATACCGGCGGTTTGGGCACCCTGTCTGGGAGGTGATGGGATGCGTAAATTCGTTTTGCTTGCCGCCGGGTTGATGGCCGCTGCGGCCATTCTGCTGTCAACAGGCGCCGCGGCGCAATCAAAAAGCGAGCTGCCGCAGGACGCCATGGAACAGGTCATTTTGCGGCTTTTGCACCAGCCGGTCAAAGATGCTGTGAATGACTATTACAACGGGCCGAGACAGTACTGGGAACAGAAAGTCCTCAGCGTCCAAAAGGTTCCACAGTCGCCATATTACGAGGTCGTGATCCAGGTGGAAACCTTCTCTGGCCCCCATAATCCGCCATATGGACTGGAAACGATGACCTTCTGTGTTGGGCCGCTCGACGCAGTTCGGCTGGTCAATTTTGACCACCAGGATGAGCCGGACTGAGGACGGTTAACCCTCTGCCATTTTGCGCAGTGTGTCCCCAGTGAGGCGGTAGACGGTCCATTGATCCATGGGCGTGGCATCCAGAGAGAGGTAGAAGTCAATGCTGGGCTTGTTCCAGTCCAGACAGGCCCATTCCAGCCTGCCGCAGCCCCGCTCCATGGTGATTTGGGCCAAGCGCCGCAGGAGGGCTTTGCCGTACCCCTTGCCGCGGTGCTCCGGCATGACAAACAGGTCTTCCAGGTAGATTCCGGCGCGGCCCAGAAAGGTGGAGAAATTGTGGAAGAACAGGGCGAAGCCCACGGGGATGCCGTCCTCCTCGGCCAGGAGAACCTCGGCCTTCTGCTTTTCAAAAATCCACTCTCGCAGGAGGTCTTCGGTGGCTACCACATCATCCAGCATATCTTCATAAATGGCCAGCTCTTTGATGAAGTGGAGGATTTGGGGAATATCATGCTCTTGTGCGTATCGAATCATTAAATGATCCATGACCGACTCCTTTCAGACCTTTTGTGTGTTTTGCCCGTCCGCCGCGGCAGAGTACAACCCTTGCCCAAAGGCATAGGCCCGTTCCAGATGCCCGGTTTTGCCGATCTGGGGCGGGCCGTTGGTATCCCCGCAGCCGCCCGCCAGCAGCATTCCCTGGTCATGGAAGCCGATGTAATTCACCAAGGCAAACTGGTAGTAGGACTGTGCCTGCTGGAACGTCCAGAAGAAATCATCCGCCGCTGTCATGAGCAGGGCGCAGTCTTTCACCGGGTACTTTTCATACCGGCCCAGCGGAGGCGCGGGGTCTTCCCCTGCGATGCAGTAGAACCGCTCGATGAACGCCTTGATCCGGGCGGAGACGGTCCAAAAATACAGCGGTGAGGCAAACACGATGCAGTCCGCCGCCTTGATCTTGGGGACGAGGTCGTTGAACGCGTCCTTCTGGACGCAGGGCTTTCCGTAGCGGCAGGCGTTGCAGCCCAGACAGCCCTTCACCTCGTTTTTGAGAAGGGAGACCGTTTCCACGGTGTGGCCCGCAGATTCAGCGCCTTGGGTGAATGCGGAAATAAGCTGGGCGGTGTTGCCCTTGGGACGGCCGCCGCCCTGGACGATTAAAATGTGCTTTTTCATAAATAGCCACTCCTGTCAAATCAGGGTAAGAGATTTCACCGGCTATGCTTGAAATTGGCCGATTATTCCGGTATACTGCTGAACAGATGTAATCCTTTGACATTTTCATAATGGAGGCTGTTGAGTATGGAGACAAACAAGCTGCTGGAGGTTGGCGCGAAAGCGCCTGATTTCACGCTGCAGGACGCAGAGGGGAACTCCGTTTCCCTGTCGGACTTCGCCGGGAAAAAGGTGGTGCTGTACTTTTATCCAAAAGACAATACCCCTGGCTGTACCCGGCAGGCGTGCGCTTTTGCCGGGGTGTTTGAGGAATTCAAGCAGATCGACGCGGTGGTCATCGGGATCAGCAAGGACTCCGCAGCGTCCCACAAGAAGTTTGCGGAAAAGTACGATCTGCCGTTCATCCTGCTCTCTGACCCGGAGCTGGCCGCCATCCAGGCCTACGGGGTGTGGCAGGAGAAAAAGCTGTACGGCAAGGTGAGCATGGGCGTGGTGCGCTCCACCTTCGTCATCGACGAAGGCGGCGTCATCGAGAAGGTCATGCCCAAGGTGAAGCCGGACACCAACGCGGCGGAGATCCTGGCTTATCTCAAAGGGGACAACTGAATACGACCCGAGCGCCTGCGGTCAGCCGCGGGCGCTCGTTTTTATGTACCGCTTTTGAGGAACACGTCGTGGTTTTCATCGGACAGTTCCGGCTGGAACCGATACCCCAGCTGGTCAAAGGCCCGGATATCTGCCAAATTCGTGATATTGCTTTCCGCCAGCCAGCGCACCATCTGGCCCCGGGCCATTTTGCACATGGTGCCCTTTTCGATAATCTTATCGCCCTTCCACTCGCCGAAGGTACAGGTGAGAAAGCGGACGGACTTTGGCAGATGGGGCTCCACCGCACGGCTGTATTCCTTGGAGGCCAGGTTGAGCACGAAATCCGTCTCGGCGGCAAGCCGGCAGGCCAGGGCGTCGCCCCAGAAGTCGTACAAATCGCGGCATCCATCCACCGACAGTCTCGCCTGCATTTCCAGCCGGTAGGGGGTCACGCCGTCGAAGGGCCGCAGCAGGCCGTAGAAGCCGGACAGGATGCGCAGATGCTCCCGGAGATAGTCCAGCTGGGCCGTCTCCATCACCCCTGGGGCCATGTACTGGTACTGAATGCCCTCGTAGGAGACAATAGCGGGGGTGAGACGCCGGCGCAGATCCATGGCGGACAGGCGTTCCACGTTCAGCTTGGTGATGACGTCATTGCACTTCCAGAGGGCCTGCAATTCTGCTGGAGACATTCCCTGGAGCGCGGCTTTCAGTCGCTCTGTCTGCTCCAGAAAGAGAGACAGTCCGTCCACGGCAAAGCTGTCCGTATCCATCACCATTTTCTTGGCAGGTGCGATGATGATCCGCATGATTTGCCGACCTTTCTGTCTACGTTTTTTGAAGCACCCCTCCCCAAAATCTGGGGAGGAACTATATCAACAAGACGCATACAACAAGATAGGGAGTCCCTCGAAAGTCCCATTGGGGCGGGCAGAAAATCAGGCGGCAGCTGGTGCGTGGGCTGCCGCCTGGTTAGAACACTCACTTGATGTAGAATACCCGGTTCTCTTTGCGGGGGGCGGCTTCCGGAACATCACCGTCAATGTAGCCCAGCGCACAGTGGCCGATTCCCTCATACTCGCCCTCGATGCCCAGGGATTTCAGCAGATCCTTGCCCCACTGGGTGTCGAACTCTTCTTTTGCGCGGTTGATCCAGCAGCTGCCCAGCCCCAGCTCGTGGGCGGCTAGCATCAGGTTGCCCATGACCAGACTGCCGTCCGCCACATGATTGGACTGATCCTTCTTCCCGAGCACAATCAGCATGGCGGGCGCGCCGTAGAACGGATCGTGGCCCTCCGGCCGGCCCATGATCTGGGCGTTCATCCGGGAAATTTCATCGCGCAGCTCTTTGTTGGTCACCTGGATGATGATGGCGCTCTGCAGATTCTTGCCGCTGGCGGCATAGAGCCCGGCCTCGATGATCTGATCCAGCAGCTCCTGGGGCACATCGTCCGGCTTGTATTTACGGATGCTTCTTCTGCTTTTGATTTGTTCCAGCACTTGACTCATGGTGAACGCTCCCTTCCATAATTTAGTCTATGATACCACAGATTTCATCCTGTCACAAGCGGTATGGAGTGGATCCAGTTCCTGAAAACCAACACACCGGCCGGGCTTGGCGTTGACGGTCTGATCCGGCAGATTTATCGCTTGCTCTCCGAAAAAGAGTACGCCTCATCGATCCATGCCAGTAAAGTTTCATCAATAGCCTCTGCGTTTTCTGCGATCACATGGTGTGTCCAACGGTTCGGATATGCTTCTGTACTCATGGCTATCCGCGGTGAAATAACCTGGTAAGGCAATCCAAATGAGATCAGCATAAACTCCTTCGGCCAGCCTTTCCGGCGCCGGACAGGAGGTGAAACCATCGCAAACATATGCCTGTTGTAAAATGAGATCTGCGACTTTGATACCTTGATTTTCATATCCGGGTAAGCTTCGGACAAACGATTTTTGAATGCTTCATACAGTGGAAGCAGCCGCACCCACTGATCCCAGAACATGATCTCGTCTGTTGTGATGTCCATGGTTTTCCCGCCCTTCTTGTCATCCTCCTGCGTTCGCTTCGCACCACTTTGCGATTTCCGCGATCAACTCCAGCGGAAGCGGTTTGTGATACGGGAACTGAATGGCCCCCTTGCTGGTCTTGTACTCCGCCAGCTGTGCGGCAAACGCCTTCACAGCCTCCGGGCCTGGGTACAGGCCAATGTGCTTTTTCGCCGCCGCGAACTGGATCAGGTTGTGGCCCTTCCAGTAGGTGGGCATACTCCAGGAAATTTTCTCCTTCGCCTCCGGGATGCTGGCCTTGATGGCTTCATTCACCTGGCGAAGATAGGTTTGTGTTTCCTCCGGCTGGCTGAGGATATACTCCTCGATCGTTGCCGGCGCTTTCCCGCAATAGTGGCTTTGCCCGGTCTTACGAAATGACCGTCCGCATTGGGGACATACCCACAGAGCAGATTCTCTCGGAAACACGTTATCATTGGTCATAGCTTCGCACTCCTTTTCACAGTGTCACAAGTGAACTGATTCCCCGCGCGATCCGGGCCGGAATGTCTTGAAAATGTCCGCCGCGGTTCAACTCAAATACCGCCGGAATACTATGTGCCCCCAGCAGCTCCGCGGCCTGGCGGGTGCAGTCCTCCACCGCCGCCAGCCGGGGGTTTTTAGCCAGCTTCTCTTTATCTCCTAAAGAAAGGTATACGAATTTTGCTTTGGGTGTGCCGCTTTTCATAAACTCCAAAAATCCGTCAAACCACAGTGAGCCGGAAATGGAAGCGGCCCGGTCAAAGAGATCGGTCTGATAAACTGCCCACAGCGCGAACAGGCCAGCCAGCGAGTATCCCGCAATGCCGCGGAACCCGGGCGCATATCCCAGGTGATTTTCAGTCAGCGGTATTATTTGCTGTGTCAGCGTGTCCAGCAGGGCAGGTCCCTGGCCTCCAAAATCTTCGCCGCCGCGAAACGCCTTGGGTGCTTTCCATGGGGACAACTCCCGGTTCCAGTCCACACCGGAGATTGCCGCCAGGGCCAGGCTATGTCCTTCTAAAAGGCGCCAGGTCTCTTTGATGCCCTGCTGATCCATGACTGCGTATATGATGCCCCGGCACGTTTCTTCCGTGAACAATTCAATCGTATAAGGCCCGCAGGTCAATGTTTTCATCTGCTCACCCCGTTCTATTTGGAATACGGCCTAAATCAATTTGCGCAGTATATCTGCCAGCCGCTCCGACGCTGAATCCAATCCCTCAAAGCCCACACAGCGGCTGGGATTGGCGTTGACGACCTGATCCAGCAGGGGCTGGCTTTGGGTGCTCTCATCCAGGGCCAGTTCGGCGGCCATCGCGTCGTCCCAGGCGCGATTCAGAAATGCCACCTCCCGGCGGCCATGGGTCTTGGTGAACAGCGGCTGGCGGTCACCGCACAGCAGATCTGCCGCTTCAGCCGGAAACCCGGCGGCGGACAGACTGCGCTCCAAACCTTTCCGGAAAACTTCCGGCAAGCGTTCCCAGTCCAAGCGGCTCAAATCGTTGAGTATGAAGGTATACCGGCTGTAGCAGTGGACGGCCAGCAGGGAGGGCCGTCCCCGCAGGGGGATAACGTGGAGATCCCAGCAGAAGCGGCGGTCTGGCTCCTGGCTGTAAGGCAGGGCCTTGATGCGCAGATGCCGCTGGAGGGGAATGGTCAGGCCCAGCTCAATCGGTTCACTTCGGCTCATGGGGAATGGTCACCTTCTCTACCTGGAACTGCCCGTCCTCTGCCCTCATGACGGCAAAAGTGATCTCCTGATCGAAACGCCGCCTGCCGCAGCTTCCGGGGTTGAGCCAGAGCACGCCGCCCCGATCCTCGCAGGCATACTTATGAGAATGGCCGTAGACCACTACGTCCACGTCAGACAGGTTCGGGGGCACATCCCGCTTGTTGTGAACCAAAAAGAAGCGGATACCCTCAATGGCAAACGTGAGGCTGTGGGGCAGGCCTTCCGCCCACTCTTTATCGTTGGTTGTTGCCCCGGACGATGTGCAGGGGCGCGAAGCCTTGCAGAGTATCGACGATGGCCTTGGTGTTGATATCGCCGCCGTGGATGATAGCGTCCGCTTGGGCGAGGTAATCCAGCATCTCTGGGCGGAGCAGGCCATGGGTGTCCGAGAGGATAACGATGCGCTTCATATCAAAATCCCCTCGCAGTGGTCGACCTCGTGCTGGATGATCTGGGCCGTCCAGCCGGTGAAGGTTTTGAAGCGGGTCTGGAACTTCTCGTTTTGATATTGAACTTTGATGGATTTCCATCGCTTGGCCTTGCGGATACCAGTGAGGGACAGACAGCCTTCCTCCGCTTGGTAGGGCCCGGACTTCTTGACGATTTCCGGGTTGAACATGACCATATAAGCGCCCTCATTGTCGAAGACGATGATGCGTTTGTTTACGCCGATCATATTGGCCGCCATGCCCACACAGCCGTCCTTGTGGGCGGCGAGGGTGTCCAGCAGATCCTGGGCGACGGGCAGGTCTTCGGTTGTGGCGGGTTCGGCCTTCTGCGCTAAAAATGCTTCATCATGCATGATTTCGCGAACCATGGAAATCAACTCCCAAAATATCGCCGCCGATACTTTCCCCGGCGGTGGATTTGTGATATACTCCAAATAAAATACCATGAACAGGGGAAGAAAGCAAATCCTTCCTGTGTTTGGAGGTGGCATCATGATTGACTTTTTCAAAAAGCTGATGGAGCAGGCGCTGGATTTAGAACTGACCGTTCGCTTCACCAAGCGGGACGGGGAGTGGTTCGCGGCGCTGGGCGATGAACTGGACAGCCTGTCCCTGGAGGAACTGGAGGAGTACCGGGCAGAACTGGAAGCCCGGCTGTGTGATATGGATGATGACGAGCCGGAGGACATGGCCGGCGAGGCGTTCGAGCAGTGGGCGGACGCCCACGAGAGCCTGGAGGACTTGCTCAGCGAGGTGGAAGACCGCATTGACGAATTGATGTGAGGACGGTGGCAGACATGGAGAAAACGGTGACAGAAGTGGTGGCGGCCCTCATCTGGGAGGGGGAGAAATTCCTCATCTGCCAGCGTCCCGCCCACAAGGCCCGGGGCCTGCTGTGGGAGTTCGTAGGCGGAAAGGTGGAGCCAGGTGAGACAAAGGAGCAGGCGCTGATCCGGGAGTGCCGGGAGGAGCTGGTCGTCACACTTTCGGTGGGCAAGGTGTTCATGGAGGTGGATCACGACTACCCGGATCTGAACGTGCATCTGACGCTGTTCAATGCCGTGATTCGGGAGGGAACGCCGCAGATGCTGGAACACAACGACATCCGCTGGATTACGGTGGAGGAGATCCCTCGGTATGAGTTCTGCCCGGCGGACGAGACGATATTGCAAAAATTGCGGAGCGGAAATACCGCCCGGTGAGAGGAGGAAATCTGGATGGAACCTGTTCATTATACCGTGACTTCAATCGACGGGGACTACGCCCATATGGTCAGCGACAGCGGCGTGGAAAACCAGGTGGCGATGTTCCTGTTGCCGGAGGGCACCACTGTGGGGAGCCGCCTGGTGCGGGAGATCTTGGAGTGGAGCCTGGTTTGAACGATTTCCTAAACGAGTGCAATTTTTTCTCTGGATATTTCCGCCCTTCTGTGGTATATGTTTGTGCTGCGAGGAGGGAATGCCATGGAAATCACGTTGGAAGAATGGGCGGCGCAGCACTCACCGATTTGAGTGAAAAACGGATCAGGTCATTTTACCGAAAGCTGTCCGGGGCGGGGCTGAATGACCGCAGCGTGTGGTGCGTCCATCTGCTCCTGCGGCAAATCCTGGACGAAGCCTGCCGGGAAGGGCTGATCTTGAAAAACCCGGCGTGGGATATCAGCGTTGAGCATGGCGAAGCGCCGGAGCCCAGTTGTCTGCGCTCCGGGCAGGTCAAGCGGTATCTGGACGCGGCCCAAGGATTGAGCGCGTACCCAATTTTATATGTCGGACTGGCCAGCGGCCTGCGGCAAGGGGAATTGATCTCTCTGCCGTGGGCCGCTGTTGGCGTCTGCGGACGGCGGGTGGTGCTGGAAAAGCGATGGGTGGGCCTGTCGGCCCGAGCGACGGAGCTGATGATGGAGGAACACGCCCGGCACCCGAACAGCCCCGAAGCCTTCCTGGATGCCAAGACGGGACAGCCGTATACGCCTCATCGGCTCTATTACCTGCATCGAAAGATATTGAACGAAGTGCGGCTGCCCGTGGTTGGGTTTCGGCAGCTCCAACTGTCAGCGCCAGTGATAAAATGTCAGAAAACGCCGAGGAAAAAATGTAGTAAA
>CAMWRX010000001.1 GCA_947176765.1 uncultured bacterium | reverse complement strand
CATCCGTCAAGTTCCTTGTGTGATTCCACACAGATTTTGCGTTGGAGTGGCTGGCGATGATAGGCTGCCGGGCCATTTCAATCACATCCCAGAACCCCGCCTCGGACAGGTGGGACACGTCCACCAGGATATGCAGCTCCTCCATTTTTTCCACAAACCGCCGTCCGACGCCTGACAACCCCCTGTGCGGCTGGTCGCAGTGGGAACCGGACAGCGCGTTTGCGTGGTTCCAGGTCACGTTGATGGCGATAACGCCCTCCGCCGCCGCTTCTTCCAACCGGGCCAGGTCACAGCCCAGCAGTTCTGCCCCCTCCACGGTCAGGAAGGCCGCTGCCTTCCCCTGGCAATGGGCCCGCTCCACGTCCCGAGCCGTACGGCACTGGACGATTTTGTCTGCGTTGCAGGCCATCTGGTGCTTAAAACAGCGTAAAAGCGCGTGATAGGCCAGCTCTACCGAATCTTTTCCGGGGGGATAGCCGGTAAAGCCGTCTGCGGTCCACAGGGCAAAAAACTGGCAGTACCGGGCAAAGCACGCCGTCCGCTCCAGCGAAATCATCCCGGAGTTGTGCCCCAGGCCCTCATACTCACGCCAGCAGCGGGAGATGGTATCACAGTGGGCGTCAAAAACTGAAATAGGCTTCATGGCCGTCCTCCCTGTTAAAAAGCGTTTTTGATATAATATATGTCCGGCCTTTCCGTATGAATACCCTGGGGTGCGTATACCTCCGCCACATCAAACCGGGGTTGGAGCGTTGTGGGGTGGCTCATGAGGTAAAACTGGGCGGCGGCGCGCAGCTTGCGCTGTTTAGCCGGAGTAACCGCCTCACACGCCGATCCAAATTGATCGTTTTTCCGCAGTTTAACCTCCACAAAAGCCAGAAACTGGTCATTCTTCGCCACGATGTCCAGCTCACCCATGCGGCAGCGGAAGTTGCGCGCCACAATCGTCCAGCCCTCACGCCGCAGTTTCTCCGCCACCTGCTCCTCGCCCCACTGACCCAGCAGGCGGGCCTGCCCGCCGCCGCTCACAGCTTTTTTAAAAAGGTGCGGCGGTGGATGGGGCACGGCCCAAATTCCCGCAGCAGCTCATAGTGGCGCTTGGTAGGGTAACCCTTGTGGCGCTCGAACTCATATTGGGGGTAGAGCGCTGCCATCTCCTCCATATACCGATCCCGGCTGACCTTTGCCAAAATGGACGCGGCAGCAATCGACACTGACAGGCTGTCTCCCTTTACAATCAGTTGGTGGGGCGCCGTAATGGCGCACCGGTTTCCGTGATCCCGGTTGCCGTCAATCAAGGCATAATCCGCCTTTGGCGTCAGCGCGTCGATGGCCAGCTGCATAGCCTTGATCCGGCTGTTCAGGATGTCAATCTCGTCGATTTCCTTCGGCTCCACCCATGCCACGGCCCAGGCCACTGCCTGCTCCTTGATTTGGTCAAACAGCATCTCCCGGCGTTTTTTCGTCACCTGCTTAGAGTCGTTGAGATAGGGAAGCTCCACCCCCTCAGGCAGAATGACCGCCGCCGCGTACACCCGGCCGGCCAGCGGCCCGACGCCCGCCTCATCACATCCGCACACAGCGCCGCAGCCCTGTGCCATGGCCGAGCGCTCCAGATCCCAGCTGGGCATGACGCCTCTCCCCTTTCCGCTATCAATCTTCCGGCACTTCTAGTGTAAAGCGCCCAAGCTTTCCACCACGGAACTCATCTAAAAGCACCTTTGCCATCCGCTCCGTGTCTGCCTCGCCGCCGGAAATCAGCATTCCCCGTTTCCGGGCGCTCTGCTCCAGAAGCTCCCAGCCCTGGAGACCATCCAGTTCCGCCAGCTTATACCGCTCCAGCAGCGCCTTGGGGTAGCGATCCCGCAGCAGCTCCAGCAAAGCGCAGGCCAAAGCCTCCATATCCGTTATCTCATCCTTCACTGCTCCGGTAAACGCCAAATGAAGGCCGGTGGTTTCATCCTCAAACTTGGGCCATAGAATACCCGGCGTATCCAGCAGCTCCAGGCCGCTGTCCACACCCACCCACTGCTTGCCCCGGGTGACGCCCGGGCGGTCGCTGGCTTTGGCGGATTTGCGTTTTGCCACCTTATTGATAAACGTGGACTTGCCCACGTTGGGCACCCCCACCACCATGGCCCGGATGGGGCGGCCCACCTGGCCTTTGGCCTTCCACGCGGCCAGCTTGTCCTTTAAAACGCTTTTCGCGGCAGCGGAGAACTGCCCCACTCCCTTGCCGCTTTTGGCGTCTGTTTCCAGTACACCATAGCCCTTTGCTTTAAACCAAGCGATCCAGCGGGCCGTCATGGCGGGGTCCGCCTGATCCGCCCGGTTGAACACAATCAGCCGAGGCCGGTTCCCCACAATAGCGTCAATATCTGGATTGCGGCTGGATATGGGGATACGGGCATCCACTACCTCGGCCACCAGATCTACCAGCTTTACATCCTCTTCCATCTGCCGTCTGGTCTTGGTCATGTGTCCGGGATACCACTGGATATTCATTGGGCCGTCCTCCCTTTTATATAGTCAAATGCAACGTGTTTCACACGTAGGCGGGCTTTGCCCGCCTAAAAAATTGCTTTGTCATTTTTCGAGTTATCTGACTATACCACAAAAAGTCAGATAAGTCCACCTTTTCTCCGGCTCGCAATAAAAAAGGAGCGGTCACCCGCTCCTTTTTTATTGCGCTTCTTACAAATCCTCTTTGACCTTAGCGGCCTTGCCCACGCGGTCACGCAGGTAGTACAGCTTGGCCCGACGGACTTTGCCCCGGCGGACGGTCTCGACCTTCTCAATGGTGGGGGCGTGCAGGGGGAACACCTTCTCCACACCAACGCCGTAAGAGATGCGGCGCACGGTGAAGCTCTCCTCCACACCGCCGTGCTTCTTGGCGATGACGGTGCCCTCGAACACCTGGATACGCTCGCGGCTGCCCTCCTTGACCCGGATGTGAACCCGGACAGTGTCGCCCACGCTGACGGAAGGAACCTCGTCCTTCATGTACTTCTCGCTGAATTGCTTAAGCAGTTCCATTTGTATTTTCCTCCTATTTTCAGGCGTTCGTGCGTCCAAGCCCATGGCCGCGCAGAGGACCGCCCTTTTTCAGACTTAGGTAGTCTACCATAAGCGCGGGAAATTTGCAAGAACTTTTTTCAATTTCCGGGGAAATTTTATGACCCCTCCCCGCCGCGGCGCAGCACCCCGGCCAGAAGCCACAGGGCGGTGAGAAGCAAAGTCGCGTTGGCGTAGTGGATCGCGCATACTGTGCCCACCCCCACCAGCGCGCCTACCAGACAGCCCGACAGGGCCGTCATCAGCCGCTCCGCCCAGTCCGGATCCAGCCGTCCTGCCAACAGGCCGTACACGACCCGTCCCCCGTCCAGCGGCAGGACAGGCAGCAGATTGAACACGCCCACCGCCAGCGTGAGCGCCGCCGCCAGTTGCCAGCCCATCGCAAGGGCTATAGCTCCAAACAGCAAATTGATTGCCGGCCCGGCTAGCGCCACTAAGCTGTCCTGGCTGTAGGTCAGCGGCTTGTGATAATCCAAACACATTTCCGCCCCAACAATTGTAAAGGAAATTTCCCTTACATATCCTTCAAAGAGGGCGGCGGCGACTATATGGCCCAGTTCATGCAGGACGCAGGCCAGCAGCCCCCAGGGAAGCAGTCCAACCCCCTCATCTAACCAGAACAGCACCCCCAATATCAGCAGGAAGCCAGGGCTCACCTTCACCTGTGGCATCTCATGACAAGTCCACATAATATGCCGGATCCAGCCGGATGTTATCTTTTTCAATAGTCAGATGAAGATGGGGCCCGGTGGCGTTGCCCGTCTGTCCCACCAGCGCAACTGTCTGGCCGCAGGTCACCTGATCTCCCTTATGAACCAAGAGCTTGCTGCAATGGGCATAGAAGGTGCTGACATTGTTATCATGATTGATCTTTAAATAGTTGCCGAACTCGTCGCTGGTTCCGATATATTCCACCACACCATCGGCAAAGGCTCCGATTTCGGTACCCTCTGCCGCACCAATATCCAGCGCAAGATGAAATTCGTTGGTACCGCTGACCGGGTGATCCCGATAGCCAAAGCCGGAGGTCGCTGTTCCGGACACAGGCACCATAGTTTCGCTGAGACCCAGTTCATAAAACGCAAAGCTCACATTTCTGGGCAGCTTTACTCCGTCGTCGGTGTATTCCTGGGCCATCGCCGTCACCACAACGGCCTCACTGGGCTCCGCCTCGCTGGGTTCTGGTTCACTGGGAACAGGTTCATCGACCATTGGCTCGTCCCTATTTTGTGGAACGCTGATCCCGGCAAATATGCCGTGCTCATTCCAATAAGCCAATCCTCCGCCTGGAATCTGGCTCATCAGGATCACAGATCGATTTTGCTCAAAGGAGGTCGAATGAGGCGGTTCTTCTTCCTGTACCTTGCCGCCCAGCAGCTCGACACACAGCATCTCCAACGCTCCCTGCACCGGTTTTCCTTGAGACAGAGCGGAGCCAAACTGCTGGAAAACCGCCTTAAAATCCACATTGGCGGCTGCGGCAGTTCTCCACATCTCCAGCTGTGCGGGGAACACACCCCGGCCAATGTACACCAGAAGAAACAAGACCAGGCTGACCACCAGTTGAATGAATCTGCGCTGATCTCCCTCTGCTCCACTGCCCTGAGCAGGGCGCCGCCTTGTTCTCTGTGCAGGCCTCCGCCCCCTGCTCTTTGTAACGTACCTGGATGCCCCGTCCACACGCATTCCCTCCTTGTCCACACAGTCTGGAATACTGTATGTTCGGGAACAGAGTTTTATGCAAACCGGAGGCTCAGATATATAAGGCCCGCCCTATATAAGGCGGGCCTTCAGCCGAAGCGTCATTCATCAAATTGGAAGGGATCTCTGACCGCATTTTTTCCGAAGGTGCGCACCGCCATCCGATACATCGCCTTCGCGTGGATCCGATCATGCCAAATAAAGCGGCGCAGCACTTTTCGGACAGACCACAGCTCATCATAACTGCCTACAACGGCAGGAGCCTTTAAGAAACCGTCAGACTGTTCCAGAAGCGCAAACCCTCTCTGGCGGCATTCGAGAATAGTGCCCGCGTTGTCCGCATCCACACCGATCTCTCCGAAATAGTAAGAATTCACGTTTTTGGTATGTTCATACATCTCCTGAGCCATCCGGGGAACAGCGCCGTAAAACGTGTTCCGCACCGGCAGACAGCTGGCATTTTTATCTGGAACAGAGGCATACAGCGCGTGAAAATCCTCTGCGGATTTCAGCGCCAGCGCCTTCAGCCTCAAATATGCCTCCTCTGGCAGCGGCACACGCTCTTCCTCGAACATGATGTCCGAATCAGCGTCCGCAATCTGAAGCCCGCTGGCTTTTTCTTGGACAATCTCAATTTCAACGCGCTCTGGAACTGGCTCCCCGCTCCAGCGCAGATAGGACATAATCTCCTTCGGCATTTTCTCCAGCGCCAGCTCCCTGCTGGCTCCTCTTGTGTGCGCCCCCACGCAGTTGACCGCGTACAGCAGAGTGTCGTCCCCATTGTGTTCCCAGGCACATTTTACCTTCATATTCCGGCCTCTTTCTGTTGGCAAATATCCGTGAGATTACTTCTCTCCCACAAACAGCAGGTGGTTGGTCATGCCCAGCAGCTCCGGCTTTTCGCAGATGTACTCGTGATACCTCAGATATTGGGCGTAGCTCTCGTCGTCCATGGCGTTGATCTGATCCGCCATCAACTCGCTGACGCCGTCAGCGGCCACCTCATGGAGAATTCGGACGCCGCCGTCCCGGAGCAGCCTGCGGCACTCGTCTACAATGTGGAATACAAACGGGAAGTCGTCCAGCTTAAAGGTATCCTTATCATAGTCGCCATCCACAAAAAAGCTGGGACGGTAGGAAAACTCGGTCAAGATGACCATATCATTGGAAATGAAGGCAAAGAAAATCTTGCCGGAAGGCTTGCAGACGCGCTTCGCCTCCGCGATACACCGCAGCTTATCCTCCTCTTTGTGCAAATGATACAGCGGCCCAAACAGCAAAACAGCGTCAAAACTCTCATCCTCATACCGGCTTAGATCCACCGCGTTCCCCTGTACAAGCTCAATCTCGTCCTCCGGTCTAATTTTTTTGCGAAACGCCTTGATATTATGATCCGCTAGCTCCAGAGCGCATACCTTATATCCCTTTCTCGCGAAATAGAGGCTGTATTCCCCCGCTCCGGCCCCTATGTCCAGAATACTGGAGCCAGGTTTTAGATAGCGCTCAATGTACCGGGTAGTGGTCAAAAACTCCACCCGCGCGGCCTTTGAGCCGTTCAGGCGGCTGTCCTCGTCAAACAGCTCATAGGTTTTCTGAATCTGTTCGATCTCGTCCTTTATCTGATAAACGTCGTTGAAATCCATAACATTTGCCTCATTTCAATAAGCATGGGGAATCAAAGCCGCTGTTCCCTCCTACTCGGCCGCGAACTTAACGGAAAAACAAAAGGACGGTCGTCCGCCCAGCGGGCGAACGACCGATCCCGGCGGTCTGCCGACCGCCCTGGAGCGGGTGAGGGGAATCGAACCCCCGTGTTCAGCTTGGGAAGCTGACATTCTACCATTGAACTACACCCGCAAGTGTATTGTATTATACCAGACCCAGCTGGAAAATGCAAGCATTTTTTGCTTGAGAGATTTCCAAATAATGCTTTGAACTTTTTTACAAAAACCCCTTTACAAATCGAAAAAATATTGCTATAATAAACAAGAAATAAATGATGGAGGTGATCAAAATGAAGGTCTTCTATTCCGCGCCCGTTGATATCGACGAGTTGATCTTCGCCGGAGAGACTACCGTTCCCAGCGACCGCTGAGCCAGACGGAATTTCAAAGGTCTAAGATTTAACTCGTCCCGTTTGGGGCGTTTTTATTTTAACTCGAAAAAGCGCGATTTGACATCGCGCTTTTTTCATGCTCAACAGGAGGGCTCAACCATGCCGAAAGTCATCCTGTCAGGCTATTTTTACTGCTCTATAATATATTGGTGTTTGTCTGGAAATCTGACATTATATGTGATATAATTAAGCTGGTAATATTTTTTACAAAAGGGGGCATCAGCGTGGGCATCACCGTGATTGCGACAGGCAATATCGTTACGTTTCTTTTCCGGATCTGCATCATTATTATTGGATACGCCGTTTACAGGATCTACAAAAATAACGAGAAAAACGTGAACCGCCAAATAGCCGCAACTGGTGGGGATCTTGAGAAAGTTCGCCGCACGGTGCGGAACGCTCTGCCCCCCGACGCGCAGGACGCGCAAATTGCCTACGCGCACTGGGAGGATATGCAGCGCAGCTATGACTACGTGGAGGATGTAAATCACGTTAGGCGGAACACCCGTACGACGCACACTACCACCTATTACCGATACGCAGTGGCCTTTAAAGGCAAGACACTCTGGATCTTCCCGCTGAAAATGGAAGAGAATACCCATGACGTCCAGATCGGTATGCCTCGGGTGCTGACCCCGGAAAGGCTGGGCAAGGTCATAGCGACCATCAAGGAAAAGAATGGCGTGATACAGCGGGTGGAAACCACGCTGGTGGACAAGCAAGGCGGCGTCATCGCTCGGATCTGCGTTGATGCCGAAAATCTGAACAGCAGCAAATACCTGCCCATGAACATCCTTCAGGCAAATGAGTGTATAGCTTTTAAGCGATTCATCATTCCGCTGGCCCGCAAGGTGGAAGCTGAGAACCCCGGCATTGACAGGCTGATCGGCAAAAGGGCGGTTGGTGTGCGTGGCATCGTGTCGGTCGGGTTCTCGATCGGCGGCCTGGTCCTCGACATCTTCGTCCCCCTCTCCGGCGTGGGGGTCTGTCTGGTTGGCCTGATGTTTGCGATTGACGGCAAGAGCAGGGGCAATCCCGGCAACAAGGCCCTGATCACCAGCGGGGTCTGCCTAGCGATGTCGGTGGCTCACTCGAGCTTCTTCTTCTTTCGACTATTTAGTTGACCCAGCAGCAAAAACAGAACACGAATTTGGCGGATCTCCAATCAATGTGCATTTTGCTGAATTGCGCCTTACCATTGCCAGCAAGAAAAAGAAAGCTTTTATCCCAACTGACTTCCAACATGCTTTTTCTTGCTTTACATTATTGATCCACACCTTTATGGAGAACCCTGTCGCTGCTGCAAATTATTTAGGAAACCGCGCTATCTGATTTTGACAAATCGGATAGCGCGGTTTATAGCATCTTTTTTGTGCGGCTGTCCCTTTTTTACCGTTTCTGCGCCCGCCCCATAAAGCGAAGCAGATAGAGGAACAGATTGATAAAATCAAGGTACAGCTCGAGGGCGGAGAAAATGGACGCCTTCTGGAGCATGGCCTCGTCGCCGTAGAAATACTCATAGTTGGCCTTGATCTTCTGGGTGTCGTAGGCGGTGAAGCACAGGAACACCACGATGCCCACCATGCAGATGATTCGCTCCATGGCGGTAAAATTGATGAACAGGGACAGCAAATTCGCGACCAGCAGGAAAATCAGCCCGCCGATGAGCAGCGGGCCCAGCCGGGACAGGTCGGTTTTGGTTAACCGGCCATAGAGGGCGAACCCACCGAAGAACAACGCAGTCAGGGCAAAGATGAAAATCAGGTTTACCACGTCGAACACAACAAAATAGAAGGAAAACACCAGGCCGTTGAGGACAGAATAAGCCACAAACAGCGTTCGGGTGGTACCCACCGAACGCTTCTGCACGTTGGTGGACATAATCATCACAACAGCCACCTCTGCGATCAGCAGAATATAGTGGACGTACGGGATGGCAAACAGATAGTACACTGTCTCAGTAAGGGCCAAGGCAGCGGCCAGCGCAAATGTGACCATCAACCCCACAAACATCCAGCCAAAGGTTCGGACCATATACTGATTCAAAGTCAGTACGCCTTGGGCATAACTGCTGTCAAAATCATAACGGTTGAATTTTTGTTCTTCCATAGTCAGCTCTCCTTATCCACTTGTTTCATTTGCTTCAGATTGCCGATTTTCTGTGCCCGGCGATCCAACTCCGCCAGCACATCAGCCAGCGGAATTCCTTTTTCCGCCATCATCACCATTAAATGGTAGATGAGGTCGGATATTTCCCCCACCGTGTCGGCGGGGACATCATTTTTCGCCGCGATGATGGTCTCCGCGCACTCTTCTCCCACCTTTTTCAGGATCTTATCCAACCCCTTGTCAAAGAGATAGCAGGTATAAGACCCCTCCTGTGGGTTCGTTTTGCGATCCAGGATGACCGCATAAAGCTGTTCAAGCGTCCTGTCCATATCATACCCCCCAGACTTGCTCTTTTTATTATAACTCAATTTGATTGAAAAAGCAACTATAAGCTCCGGTATGGCAGGTGGGGCCGTCCGGTACACAGATGTAGAGCAACGTGTCGGTGTCACAGTCAGCGTATATCTCCCGGACATGAAGGAAGTTTCCGCTGGTCTCCCCTTTGTTCCAAAGCTGTTTCCGACTGCGGCTCCAAAACCAGGCCGTTTTCGTTTTGAGGGTCAGCTCCACCGCCTCCCGGTTCGTGAAGCCCAGCATAAGTACCGCCCGGCTGTCCGCGTCCTGGATGATCACCGGGACCAGCTCTGATTTTTGAAACAATAGATCAAGGTCAAACATACGCTACTCCTCCCAGGGCGGTTTTTCCTCTCCCCGCTCCCACGGTTCCTTTTCCTTGGCGGCAAACGGCAATTCTTCTTTCTTTTGCCTGCGCTTTTCCACTTTATGCTCCACAACAGCCCCCACCACTTCGCCGCCGATATCCAACGCCGCGTCCAGAATTGCTTCCAACAGATCGTCTATCATAGCCGATCACCTGACCGGGATGTTCTGCCCGCGTAAGAAGTCCTTCACTTGCGGCACTGTCAGTTCGCCAAAGTGGAACAGGGACGCCGCTAAAGCAGCGTCGCAGTCCGTCTCCTCAAATACTTGAGCAAAATGCTCCAAACTGCCGCAGCCTCCAGAGGCGATCACCGGGATTGACACAGCCTGGGTCACCGCGCGGGTCATCTCTAAATCAAAACCGGACTTGGTGCCGTCCGCGTCCATGGAGGTGAGCAGGATCTCCCCCGCTCCCAGCTCTTGGCCGCGCTTGGCCCACTTCACCGCGTCGATTCCCGTGGGTGTCCGCCCCCCGGCCACCACCACCTCGTACCAACCCTCCGCCCTGCGGCGGGCGTCAATGGCCAACACCACACACTGGGAGCCAAACCGCTGGGCGGCACGCGCAATCAGGGTCTCATCCTTTACAGCAGCGGAGTTGACGGAAATCTTGTCCGCCCCCGCCCGAAGCAGCCGCTGGAAATCGTCCAGCGTACGGATACCGCCCCCCACCGTCAGAGGGACGAACACCTGAGACGCTGTGCGCTCCACCACATCGGCCACGGTGTCCCGGGCATCGCTGGTGGCGGTGATGTCCAAAAAGACAATCTCATCCGCCCCCTTGTCGGAGTAGTATTTTGCCAGCTCCACCGGGTCGCCCGCGTCCCGGATGTTAACGAAGTTGACCCCCTTCACCACCCGGCCGTCCCGAACGTCCAGGCAGGGGATGATGCGTTTGGCTAACATGAAAGCCCCTCCAAATGTGTCAATTCCCTTCTCAAAATCACCGCGATTTTCATTCCTGAGCTCCCGCTTCCCGGACGGCCTCCGCCAGATCCAGGGTGCCGGCATAATACGCTTTGCCGATGATGGCTCCATAGAGCCCCATGTCCCGCAGGCGCTTTACATCGTCCAGAGTGGTGACACCGCCGGAAGCCACGATATGACAGCTTACCGCCTTTTGCAAAGCCGCAAGCTGGTCAAAGCTGGGACCGGACAGCATCCCGTCAGTGTCAATATCGGTAAAAATGATCGTTTTTACCCCTTTTGCCTCCATTTGACGGGCCAGATCAAGGCCGCTTAGCCCAGAATCCTGTTCCCAGCCCGCCGTGCGCACCTGGCCATTTAGGCAGTCAACGCCTACCGCCACCCGGCCGCCGTATCGCTTCAAGGCGTAGTCCACCACCTCCGGATTTGTGACGGCGGCCGACCCAATCACCAACCGGGCCACACCCGCCTCGGCCACCGCGTCCACATCCTCACAGGTCTTGATGCCGCCGCCCAGCTCCACGGACAGGCCGGACTGTCGGATCACCTCGCTGATATGCGGGAAATTGATCCGCGCGCCATTGCGGGCGCCATCCAGATCCACCATGTGAACCCATTTCGCCCCTGCGGTGGCAAAGGTTTTGGCTGTCTCCACCGCGCTGTCAGCCACCTGGCTGACGGTGGAAAACTCTCCCTTTTTCAGGCGGACACACCGCCCGTCCTTCATGTCGATTGCCGGCAATAAAATCATCTGTTTAACTCTCCAAAATTCTTCAGAATCTGCAAGCCCACCTCACCGCTCTTTTCCGGATGGAATTGGCAGCCATATACCCCGTTATGGGACACCGCCGCCACCACAGATGAGCCGTACTGGGTGCGGGCAATCACGTCCTCTTCCCGCTGGGCATAGCCGCAGAAGGAGTGGACAAAGTATACATAAGCCCCGTCATCCAGCCCTCGGAATAGGGGCGAGTTGTTTTGAAAGGTCAGGCTGTTCCAGCCGATGTGGGGCAGCTTTAAATCCGTTTGAATTCGCTCCACACATCCACTGACAAGTCCTAATCCTTTACATTTTCTCCCCTCTTCTCCCCAATCGAACAGCAGCTGCATTCCCAGGCAAATGCCCAGAATGGGTTTGCGCCCCATCTGTTTAAGCAGGGCCTTGTCCAGCCCCGCCTGCCGCAGCTTGTCCGCCGCGTCGGGGAAAGCCCCTACCCCAGGGAGGATGATGGCATCCGCCCGCTCCAGCTCCGCCGCATCGCCGGTGACCAGGGTGTCCTGACCGAGGTACGCCATAGCGTTGGCCACACTTTTCAAATTGCCCACACCGTAATCTACAATTGCAGTATACCTCATTACAGCGCTCCTTTGGTAGAGACGATGCCGTCTCCCTCCACTCGTACGGCCTCCTTCAGCGCCAATCCCAGGGACTTGAACAGCGCCTCGGTGATGTGATGGGCGTTGTCCCCATATTCGCATTTCTGGTGCAGCGTGATCCCGCCGTTTACCGCAAAGGCCCGCATGAATTCCACGGTGAGACAGCTGTCATAGCCGCCGATCATGGGTTGGGGCATGGGCGCGTCAAACGCCAGGAAGGGCCGGTTGGAGCAGTCCAGCACCGTCCGGCACAGCGCCTCGTCCATGGGGACAAATGCCGTGCCATAGCGCCGGATACCCTTTTTATCCCCCAATGCCTCTTTCAATGCCTGGCCCAGCACAATGCCCACATCCTCCACCGTGTGGTGGCCGTCCACGTGCAGATCACCCAGGGCAGACAGCTCCAGCCCAAACCCGGCGTAAAAAGCCAAGGCGGTGAGCATATGGTCAAAAAAGCCGATACCAGTGGACACGCTCACCTCTCCCTCGTCCAGGCAGAGGGTTAGGCTAATATCCGTCTCTTTTGTGGTACGCTGTATCGTCGCCTGACGCATGAGATCGTCCCCCTTATTCGAATCGAACCTGGATGGAATTGGCGTGGGCAGTGAGTTCCTCGGATTGGGCCAAAGCGATGATTTCGTCCTTCACCTTGGCCAAATCCTCCCGGCCAAACTCCAAAACGCTGGTTTTCTTGATGAACGCGTCCACAGACAGCGGGGAGAAAAACCGTGCCGTCCCCGAAGTTGGCAGCACATGGTCGGGCCCTGCCATATAATCGCCCAGCGGCTCCGGCGTGTTCGCGCCCAGGAAGATGGCCCCGGCGTTGTGGAGCATCGGCAGCACCGCCCTTGGGTCCTCAGTGACAACCTCCAAATGTTCCGGCGCAATCTCGTCGGCCAGCCGGGCGCACTCTTCCATCGTCCGGCAGACGATGGCGCAGCCGTAGTCCCTCAAGGATGCCTGAATGATCTCATTTCGGCTCAGATACCCTGTCTGCCGAACGATTTCCCGATCGACCGCCTCCGCCAGATCCTGGCTGGTGGTCAGCAGCACCGCGGAAGCCAGTGGGTCGTGCTCAGCCTGACTCAGCAGATCCGCTGCTACATAGGTAGGATCGGCGCCGCCGTCTGCGATGACCAGCACCTCAGAGGGTCCCGCCACCATGTCGATGTCCAAAACCCCATAGGCCAGCCGTTTCGCGGCCGCCACATAGGCGTTGCCGGGGCCCACCAGCTTGTCAATCTTTGGGATAAAGCCCGCGCCATAGGTGAGCGCCGCCACTGCCTGGGCACCGCCTACGGCGATGGCCCGATCCACCCCGGCCACCCAGGCCGCGGCCAGCACAGCGTCGTTCAGATATTCTGTGGGCGGTGTGACCATGACCACCTCATCCACCCCGGCCACCTTGGCAGGCAGGACGTTCATCAGCACCGAGCTGGGATAGGCCGCCCGTCCGCCGGGGACATAGACGCCCACCCGGCGCAGGGGCCGGACAATGCGCCCAACCTTACCGCCCACCGGGCTGTCCCAACTCACCTCACCAAACTGGATCTCATCCCGCAGACGGCTTTGATAGGCACGGATGTGATCCGCGCTTTTTTGCAGCGCGTTCAGCAGCTCCGGCGAAATACGCTTCGCGGCGGCCTCCAGTTCTTCAGCCCCCAGTTCTCTGGGTTCGCTCTTGTCAAATTTCAGAGAGTATTCCCGCACCGCCTCAAAACCCCGGCAGCGCACATCGTCCATAATGGCGGCAGCGGCGCGGTTGATCTCCTCGCCTGTCTGCGCCGCCCTGGCGCGCATAGCGTCAAGCTGGCGGCGCTCGGCGGAGCCGTCCGCTTTGATGATGGTCAGCATACCCTTCCCTCCAATTCGCGCTCCACACGGGACAAAAAGTCCGTGATCTCATTTTTATACAGCTTCATGGACGCGGTATTGACGATCAGCCGTGCCGACACCTGGGCCACGTCCTCGATGGGTTCCAGGCCGTTCTCTTTTAACGTGGCGCCCGTCTCCACGATGTCCACAATGCCGTCCGCCAAATCCAGAATGGGGGCCAGCTCCACGCTGCCCTCAATCTTGATGATGTCCACGTCCATCCCCTTGCCCTCGAAAAAGGCCCGGGTGACGTTGGGATACTTGGACGCGATGCGCCGGGTCTTGTAGGTACCATAGAAGTCGCTGCCCTTTTTCACCGCAAGGGCAAACCGGCAGCGGCCAAAGCCCAGATCCAGCACCTCATAAAAAGCGCCGCCCTTCTCCAAAATGGTGTCCTTGCCCACCACGCCCAAATCGCACACGCCATGCTCCACGTAGGTGATCACGTCAGGGGCCTTGGCCAGCACCGCGTCCAGCGGGTAGTTGGGCAGGGTATGGATCAGCCGCCGCCCCGGATTGCGCACCGGGGAGCAGTCCAGCCCCATGGTCTCGAACAGCTCCACCGATTTATCCTGCAAACGCCCCTTGGTCAGGGCAATTCTCAGCCGTTCGCTCATACCGTCAGCCACCTCTCTCCCTCGCTGTCCAGCACCAGCACCCGGGCCGCGCCCTTCTCCCGGGCCAGGTTCATGGTGCTGTCCAGCGTGCGGCAGGGGGACAGCTCACAGCTCCCCGCCGGACGGCTGTCCACCACGGCCAGCGCCTGCGCCAGCAAACCGGGGCCATAGTGGATGACGGTTTCCAATTCCGGCGTCTCCACCGTGAGGCACGCCCCCACCGCGTCCACGTCCACGGCAAAGCCGGTGGCCTCCGCCTTCCGTCCGAATTGCTCCATCAGTCCGTCATACCGGCCCCCAGACAGCACCGGCGCGCCCGCGCCTTCGGCGTAGCCCCGGAACACCATGCCGGTGTAGTAGTCCAATTGATGTACCAACCCCAGATCAAACCGGACGCAATTTCCATACCCAGCGGCGGACAATTCACCGTACAGCCGCCGCAGGTGATCCAGGCTGTCGCAAGGCCCTGCCAAGGTTTCCGCCTCGTCCAGCACCTCCACCCCGCCAAACAAATAGGGCAGGCGACGCAGGGCGGCGCAGGCGTCCTGACCCCGGTAGGGCTCCAGCAGGTCGTTAAGCAGGGCGAAATTCTTGCCCTCAATGGCCCCGCGCAGCCGTTCCAGCTCGTCTTGGGGCATATTCATCCGCCCCGCCAGCGCCCGGTAGAATCCGGCGTGGCCCAGTTCGATATGGAACTGCCGCAAACCACAGGCGCGCAGGGAATCTACCGCCATGGCCACCATCTCCAGATCGGCCTTGTCCCCCACCGCGCCGATCATCTCTACGCCGCACTGGGCGATTTCGCTGCTGCCACCCTGGTGGGCCTGACCTGAGCGGAACACAGTCTGGTCGTAGTACAGCCGCTGGGGCAGGGCCAGGTTTTTCAGCTTGGTGGCCGCCACCCGGGCAATGGGGGCGGTGCAGTCGGGCCGCATGACCATGATCTTCCCTGAGCGGTCGATGATTTTCAGCATGGACTCCTGGGGGATCGGGTTGCCGGACTGGACAAATAGGTCGTAGAATTCTACCTCGGGGGTGATGACCTCAGTATAGCCCCGGCGGCGGAACAGCTCTACCAAGGCAGACTGCACTTGGCGGCGTTCCAGACACTCGGAGAACAATCGATCCCGGGTGCCCTCGGGGGTGTTAATGTGGATGTTCATGGGATAGCCTCCAAATTCTTTAGCTCGCTAATGTGATGAATCATACCACATCCCCGCTGCTGTGTCAACCCTTGTTTTGCCTGCGCTCCAGCAGCAATTTCACGCCCAGTCCAAACGCAAAACAACCAAGCAAAATGAAACCGCCCCAAATCACATTCCAATATGGAGATGATACGTCAAACATCATATAGAGAAGATCATGCCAGAACTCCCACCCAGCCACAATTGCAAGCAAATCGAACAGCAGATAGCTTCCCCCCAAAAAGATAGACCCATCTCCACCAATAATTATTGCGCCGATTTTTGAAAAACACCCCCACACCCAGAGCACACAAGGTAAGCAAAACCGCCATCAGGAAATAGTACAGCGCCCCTTTGCTCTCCAGTATGGAAATCCAAAAGTCCGCATATGAATTTCGGTCGATCAATCCCCAGATGCGGTGTAAATGGAACACTCCAAAAAACAGGAAGAACCACGGTTCAAATGCCCCTATTTTCTTCATGCAATACCTCGTTCAAAACAGACTGAACTGACTGCTGTCCGGCAGATCCCCGAAGGCCCCCGCGTCCTTGAGCTGGGCCAGATGGGTGGAGGACACCTTGGTACAGGCCAGAGAGAACTCCTCAATGGACAAGAAATCCTTCCCCTGACGCTTGTCCATGATGTCCCAGCCCACCGTTTCGCCCAAGCCGGCCACCGACGTGAAGGGCGGGATCAGCGCCCCTTTCTCCTCGTCTACCAAAAAATTGACGGCGTGGGAGCGGCAAATATCCATCCGGGCAAAGCTGAATCCCCGAAGGTAAAACTCATAACACACCTCCAACGTGGTGAGCATATCCTCCTCCACCGCCGACGGGCGGTCCTTTTTCTCCTTGGCGTTCTTTTTGGCGTTGATCTCCGCCATTTTGTGCTTGACCACATCCATCCCCCGGCACATATACTTCTCGTCGAAAGCCTTGGCCCGGATGGAAAAATAGGCGGCATAGAACGCCAGAGGCCTGTGTACCTTAAACCACGCAATCCGAAAGGCCATCATCACGTAGGCCACCGCGTGGGCCTTAGGAAACAGATAGGCGATCTTGGCCAGAGAGTCGATGTACCACTCGGGCACGTTGTGCTCCTTCATGGTCTCCTCCCATCCGTCCTGGAAGCCGCCTTTCTTTACCTTCCCCTTCCGCACAGCCTCCATGATTTTAAATGCCACCTTGGCATCTACCCCTTTGGAGATGAGATAGATCATGATGTCGTCACGGCACCCCACGCACTCCGAGACACCCGCCGTTCCGTTAATGATAAGATCCCGGGCGTTGCCCAGCCACACGTCCGTGCCGTGGGTAAAGCCGGAGATACGCAGCAGCATATCAAACTGGGTGGGCTGGGTCTCCTCCAGCACGCCCCGGGTGAAGCTGGTGTTAAATTCCGGCACAGCCACTGCCCCAGTGGGGCCCAGAACTGGATCATCGGTATAGCCCAAGTGCTCTGAGGTAGTGAACAGGCTCATGGTCTTGGGATCATCCAGGGGGATTTTCTTGGCATCCTCCCCGGTGAGATCCTCCAGCATTCGGATCATGGACGGATCATCGTGGCCCAGCATATCCAGCTTCAGGAGGTTGGACTCCATAGAGTGGTATTCAAAATGGGTGGTAATGATGTCCGAATCCTTGTCATCCGCCGGATGCTGAGCGGGACAGAAATCATAAATTTCCTTGTCCTGCGGGATGACCACCATGCCGCCGGGGTGCTGGCCTGTGGTACGCTTGACCCCCTCGCAGCCCTTGGCCAGCCGCAGCACTTCGGCAAAAGGCGCGTCCATTCGCCCCACCAGCTCCAGATACTTCTTGGCGTAGCCGATGGCGGTCTTTTCCGCCACAGTGCCGATGGTGCCCGCCCGGAATACGTGCTCCTTGCCAAACAGCTCAAAAGTGTATTTATGGGCGTTGGATTGGTACTCGCCGGAGAAATTCAGGTCAATGTCGGGCACCTTGTCGCCGCCGAAGCCCAGGAATGTCTCAAAGGGGATGTTAAAGCCGTCCTTCTCATAATCCGCGCCGCAGACCGGGCATTTCATGTCCGGCATATCCGCGCCGCAGCCATAGGGGTGGGCAGGATCCTGGGCGTAGTCAAAGTCGGCGTGTCTGCACTTGGGGCAGCGGTAATGGGCGGGCAGGGAGTTCACCTCGGTAATGCCCGACATAAACGCCACCAGAGACGATCCCACCGATCCCCGGGAACCCACCAGATAACCGTGCTCCAGCGAGTTTTGCACCAGCTTCTGGGCAGACATATAAATGACATCATACTTACAGCGGATGATGTCCACCAGCTCCGCGTTGATACGATCCACTACGATCTGAGGCGGGTTATCTCCGTAAAGGCGATGTGCTTTACCCCACACCAAATCCTTTAATTCTCCATCGGAATTCTCCAGTTTTGGCGCAAACAGCCCGTCGGGCAGGGGGCGCACATTGTCGCACCAGTCCGCGATTAGCTTCGGATTCTCGATAACCACCTCGTGAGCCTTTTCTTTGCCCAGATAAGAGAACTCCTCCAGCATCTCGTCGGTGGTTCGGAAATAAAGCGGGTTGGGCTGGTCGGCGTCCTCGAATTCCTTGGCCGCCAGCAGCACGTGGCGGTAGACCTCGTCCTCGGGCTCCATAAAATGGACATCCCCGGTGGCGCACACCGGCTTGCCCAACCGTTCCCCAAGGGCAGCTACCCGGCGGTTGAAGTTCCTCAGATCCTCCACATCCCGGGCGATACGGTTGCCTTCCTTGTCCGAGCAGAGCATATAGGCGTTGTTGGACAGGGGCTGGATCTCCAGGTAGTCATACCAGGACGCGATGCGCTCCAGCTCCCGGTCCTCCTTCCCCGCCGCCACCGCCCGGAACAGCTCCCCCGCCTCGCAGGCGGAGCCGATGATGAGTCCCTCCCGGTTCTCATCAATAAGGGACTTTGGCGTAATGGGGTAGCGGTTGAAATGTTCCAGATGGGCCTTGGACACCAATTTATAAAGGTTGCGCAGGCCGACCTGGTTTTTTGCCAAAATAATCAGGTGGTAGGCGGAGCGCCGTCCCCGGCCCCCCCGCCTCTGTCCCGCAAACGCCGCATTGATGGCGGCGGCGCGCTCCACCCCCCGCTCACGCAACGCTGGGATCAGCGCCGAAAGAATCAGCCCGCAGGTCTCCGCGTCGTCATAGGCCCGGTGGTGCTGGAACGGGGGAAGCTTCAACGCGTTCGCCACCGTGTCCAGTTTGTGGTTGGGCAGCTTGGGGCATAGATACTGGGCCAGAACCATCGTATCGAAGTACAGCGGATCAAAGCGCCGCCCCGAACGGGCGCAGTATTCCCGGATGAATCCGGTGTCAAAGGCGGCGTTATGAGCGCACAATGGCGTATCCCCCGCCCAGTCCAGAAAAGCGTCCACCGCATCCTCCGGAGCGGGCGCGCCCTTCAGCAGTTCGTCGGTAATGCCGGTGAGGGACACGGTCTTAGCGCTGAGCGGATGCCCAGGCTGGGCAAAAGAAGCGAATTTGTCCACCACTTCCCCGCCCCGGATACGCACCGCACCGATCTCAATGATGGCATCGGTACGGGCGTCCAGGCCGGTGGTCTCCAGGTCAAAAGCCACAAACTCCCCGTCCAGGGCCATATCTCCCGGCCCATGTACTGCCGCCTGCTCGTCCACATCGTTCTGATAGTACGCCTCTACGCCGTACAGGATCTTGATTTTCTCCCCCCGGCCGGAGGCATTGTAGGCGTCCGGGAAGGACTGCACCACCCCATGGTCGGTGATGGCGATGGCGGGGTGCCCCCATTCAATGGCCCGCTTCACCACCTCTTTCGTGTCGCATAGGGCGTCCATCATGGACATTTTGGTATGTAAATGCAGCTCCACCCGCTTATCCGGGGCGGTATCCTTCCGCCCCTCGGGCTTTGGCACCTCATTGATACCATAGGGCTCCAGCACCAGGTCATTATTGTCAAACCGGCCCAAGTTCAGCCGTCCCTGCACCTGGAGCCGTTGGCCCTTTTTGATCTGGTCAATGATGGGCTTGGCCTCCTCCCCCTCCAGGAAGCGGGTGACCCGGATGGAGCCTGTCAGGTCGGTAATGTCAAAGCACACCACCCAGGCCTTGCGGCGGGTAAGCTCCCGGTGTTCGATGTTAAATACCTCGCCCTCCACCAGCACACTGCCCATATCCAGCGCCAATTCTCCCAGAGGGATGGGCTTTTTCTTGCCGCTGATCTTGCCATAAATTTGCTTCACCCGTTTTTTTCCGCCGTCGGAAGCAGAGGCATTCGAACTCGGGCGTAGCAATTTGCGGCGCATGGCCTCCATTTGCTCTTCTAACCCCTGATCCGGCCCCTTTTCCGAAGCCGTGGGTTTCGTTGGAGTGATGGACTTTTTTGCCTCTGGAGAAAGCGCAGGCTCTTTCTCCAGAGCAGGCCCTTTCGGTATTGACGCTTTCTGCTCCGTGGCTGGTATGGGCCGCTCCGGCACAACGGCCTGGGGCCCGTCCACTGTCACCGTAGCCACGCTAAGGCTAAAGGCCCGTTTCAGCACATCCGCCGCCTGGATCAAGATCTCCTCAGGAACTGCGGCCCCGCTGGCGGTCACCTCCATAGCCCGCTGGGCCTTGAGCACCCGAACCTGGACGGGATATGCCCCCAAAACAGCCAAAACCCCTTCCGGGAAGGGGCAGTTGGCAAAAGTCTGTTGAAAGGTCGACATAGTGACGTCTCGCTCCTTATCTGTCACTGGCCTTGATGGCATACCAGGCCATGTCGCACACACCCTGGTTGTTTCGGTCCGACTTCTCCCGGATTTCCTCGAACGTCATGCCGCACTTACGCATGACGTTCCCAGAATGCGGATTGTTGACATCGTGGCGGGCCTCGATCCGTTCCACACCTACCTGATTAAATAGGAAATCAATGACCGCGCCCAAGGCTTCGGTCATGACCCCCTGATGCCACCAGCGCCTTCCCATGCAGTAGCCGATTTCCGGAACCGCCCCGTCCCCATGCCAGTGTACCACATCAATGCTCCCGATGGGCTGTGGGCCATTCTCCTTTAAGACAATTGCCCATCTGTAGCAATCATCCTTCGAATACTGGGAGACCCACTCCCCCAGCAGCATCTCTGTCACCGCTACGTCGCTATGGGTGGGCCAGGTGAGATATTTTGTCACCTCGTCATCAGACGCCCAGTTGTCAAATATGGACTGAGCATCCGACAGCTCGAACCGGCGCAGGATCAGCCGCCCCGTCTCTATGTATTGTGTTCCCAAATGGTTCATGATGTTCTCCTTATAATGTCTCGATCAGTTTCATCAGTCCTGGCACAAGCTGATCCTCGGGCACCTTTGCCACGATCTGCCCGTGTTTGAACAGCACACCCTCACCTTTTCCGCCTGCCAAACCCACGTCGGCATGGCTGGCCTCCCCGGGGCCGTTGACCACGCACCCCATCACCGCCACGGTGATGGGCTTGTCCACGTTTTTCAGCAGCTCCTCCACCTGACGGGCCATGGGGATCAAGTCGATCTGTGTCCGGCCGCAGGTAGGACAAGCAATCAGCTCCGGCCCCTCCCGGCGCAGGCCGATGGCCTTGAGAATCCGCTTGGCTGCATAAACCTCCTCCACCGGGTCGGCGGTGAGGCTCACCCGCAGGGTGTCGCCAATACCCAGCGCCAGCAGGCCGCCGATGCCCGCCGCCGCTTTCAGCTCGCCGATTTCTCGTGTGCCCGCCTCGGTGACCCCCAGATGCAAGGGGTAATCGTACCGCTCCGCCATCAGCTCATAGGCCCGCATAGTGACAGGCACCGAGGATGCCTTTAACGATACACAAATGTCCTCAAACCCGTGCTGCTCCAACAATTTGATATGGCCCAAAGCGCTCTCCACCATGGCCTCCGGGGTGGGGCCGCCATATTTCGCCAGCAGCTCCTTTTCCAGGGAACCGCCGTTCACTCCCACCCGGATGGGGATGCCACGCTCCTTGCAGGCTTTGGCCACTGCCTCCACCCGCGACCGCGCACCGATGTTGCCGGGGTTGATGCGAATCTTGTCAATTCCCTGCTCCGCCGCCTCCAGGGCCAGACGGTAGTCAAAGTGAATGTCCGCCACCAGCGGCACCGGGCTGCCCGCCTTCAGCGCACTGACCGCTTCAGCCGCCCTCATGTCAGGCACCGCCACCCGCACAATATCACACCCCGCCGCTGCCAGCGCCCGGATCTGGGACAGGGTGGCCTCCACATCATGAGTGGGTGTATTGGTCATGGACTGGATGGAAACGGGGGCGCCCCCACCGATGAGGACGCCACCCGCATTGATTTGTCTGGTCATGGTCTGCACCTGCCTAAGCAAAAATATTCCACACATCGTGGAGCGCCACCACCGCCATCAGCGCCAGCAGCACCACAAACGCCCCTGCATGAACGTAGCCCTCGTATTTCTCCGGGATGCGCCGCCGGGCCACCAGGTAGAGCAAGCCGTTGAGCAGGACAAAAAAGATCCGCCCGCCGTCCAACGCCGGAATGGGCAGCATATTCATGACCGCCAGGTTGACGGCAATGAGGGCCATAAAATAGAACACATTCTGCACACCCATGGCCACCGTCTCCGACTGAGTGCCCACCTCGGACACCACGTCCACCACACCGATGACCCCGGATAGCTCAGACACCGCTACCCGGCCTGTCACCAGATCTCCCAGGCTCATCCAGACGATGCGTACAAAATCGAAGGTCTGGGCAACACCCTGGCCGATCCGTTCTGGAATGGACAACTCATCCACCTGACCGAAAATAAGACCAAAGCCGTGATATTTTCCGTTCTCAAACTCATAATCGTAACGACCCATGGGAAAATCGTTCAGCACGATCCGCTTCCCGTCCCGCTCCACCACCAGATCCAATCCGTTGCCGTCATTTCGGGAGAGGTAGGTCTGCACATCAGCATACAGCCAAATACCGTGGCCGTCTACGCTGACAATGCGGTCACCCAGCATGAGGCCATCTGTGCCTTCATGCTGAAAACCATCGGCAAACTGGGTAATTACCGGCACACGGGCCTGTGAGACACCCAGAAACAGCGCCACTGTGATGACCAAGCCAAGCAGGAAGTTCATAAACGACCCGGCGCACAGGATGACGATCTTCTTCCAGCCCCTCTGTCGGGCAAAGGCCCTGGGGTCACCAGTGTCCGCGTCCTCCCCCTCCATGGCGCAGTAACCGCCAATGGGAAATGCCCGCAGGCTGTAAAGGGTTTCCCCTTTTCGCTTTGACCACAGGGCGGGGCCCATGCCGATGGCGAACTCGTTCACTTTCACCTTTAATAGCTTGGCGGTGAAAAAATGTCCGAACTCATGGATGGCAATGAGTACGCCAAACAGCAGGATTGCCAACAGGATATAAAGGAATCTCGCCAAAATGTGTCACCTCACAGCTTGATGGGCCGCCTCGCGGGCGGCACGGTCGGCGTCAAAAATGTCCTCCAATGTGGGGCAGTCTACCATCGGAACCTGATCCAGCGCCCGTTCCACCAACCGGGGAATGTCCAGAAATCCAATTTTATCCGCCAAAAACAGGGCCACCGCCGCCTCGTTGGCGCCGTTGAGGATGGCAGTGGACGTGCCGCCCCGCTCCGCGCACTCCAGTGCCAGGCCAAGACAGCGGAAGGTGTCCGGATCCGGCTTTTGGAAGGTCAGCGGCGGGCAGGACAGCAGATCCAGCGGCTTGGCCGGGCCGGTTGTCCGCTCCGGCCAGGTGAGGGCATACTGGATGGGCAGGCACATATCCGCGCTGCCCAGCTGGGCCAGGATCGCCCCATCCTCAAACTCCACCAGCGAGTGGACGATGCTCTCCCGGTGCACCACGATCTGAATGCGCTCAGGGGGCATCAAATATAGACGCATGGCCTCAATGAACTCCAATCCCTTATTCATTAAGGTGGCGGAATCGATCGTGATTTTCGCCCCCATCGCCCAGTTGGGGTGCTTCAGCGCCTGCTCTTTAGTGACAAGGGAAAGTTCTTTACGGCTCTTTCCATAGAACGGGCCGCCGGATGCGGTAATGATAAGTCTGCGCACCTCGCCGCGGTTTTTACACCCTTGCAGGCATTGGAAAATGGCGGAATGCTCCGAGTCCACGGGAACAATCTCCGCCCCGCGCTCCCGCGCGCGGGACATCACCAACTCCCCGGCGCACACCAGGGTTTCCTTATTTGCCAAGGCGATTCGTTTGCCGCAGTCGATGGCGGCAAGGGTGGGCCGCAGACCAGCCACCCCCACGATGGCGGTGACCACCGTGTCCGCCTCAGGCAGGGACGCGGCCTCCAGCAGTCCATCCTGCCCCGACAATACCTTTGTATCGGTATCCGCCAGCCGTATCCGCAAATGGTTGGCGGCGCTTTCGTCCACCGCCACCACCAGCCGGGGGCGGAACTGCCGGGCCTGGGCCTCGGCCAGCTCCACGCTTTTGTTCACTGTAATTGCGGCTACTTCGTAGCCACATACCTCCGCAACCTTTAAGGTCTGCTGCCCAATGGAACCGCTGGAGCCTAAAATGGAGAGCGTCCTTTTCATTGCAAAACCTCAAACACCGGCAGGCACCGCACGATGAACAGTACCACCGGCCCGCAGAAAATCATACTGTCAAACCGATCCAGCATTCCGCCGTGGCCAGGCAGGAGATGACCGTAGTCCTTCACACCGTACTGCCGCTTGATAAAGGAGAATGCCAGATCGCCCACCTCGGTGGCCAAGGCTCCACACAGACCGCACAGGGCCAGCGGAAGCAGGTTGACACCCTCCCCCGCGATTTTGCCGGCCACCAGGCCATAGAGGACGGCGAACACGGCCCCGGAGATAAAGCCGCCGATGTAACCCTCAACACTTTTGTTGGGACTGACCTTGGTGATCCCCCTGTGCTTGCCCAAAAACACCCCGGCGAAGTAAGCCCCCGCGTCAGTAGCAAAGGTCAGCAGCACCGCCAGTAGCACCAGGTACTTCCCCCGCTCCATGCACCGCAGCTCCACCAGCGCGGACAGCGACAGCGGGATGACCACACCGCCGAACAGACACACCAATACATGGAAAAAGCCCATCGGGGTGCTGTATCCGTCATAGGCCCGGATGGCGCACCAGAAACATACCGCCATCACCACAAAGGACAACAGGCTCACATAGGCCGTACCCAGCCCCGCCCAGCTTCCCAAAGGCATCAGGGCTGCGGACAGAAGGACCGCTGTCTGCATGGGCAAAGAGAGCTTCCCCTCCCCGGTGGCCCTCATCAGTTCAAAGGCCGCGGCGGCGGAGATGAAGCATACCACAGCCGTCCAGGCGATGGACGGCGGCAACAGCATAACCGCCAGCATAAGAGGCAAAAAAATGACTGCCACGATGATCCGTTTCGCCATGTCACACACCTCCATACCGGCGGGAACGGCCCTGATAGGCCGCCAGCGCCCGCAGCAGCTCATCTTTTGTAAAGTCCGGCCAGAGTACATCGGTAAAATAGAATTCCGCATAAGCGGACTGCCACAGCAAAAAATTAGAAATACGTACCTCGCCGCTGGGCCGGATGATCAGATCCGGATCCGGCACACCGGCGGAATAGAGGTAGCCGCCAAAGGCATCCTCTGTCAGGTGGGATGGGTCTGCCCTTCCTTCCGCGCAGTCCAGGGCAAATGCCTTTGCCGCCCGGATCAGCTCGTCCCGTCCCCCATAGTTCAGGCAGATATTTACCTGGCAGCCGTCATATCCTTTGGAAATCTCCTCTGTCTCCCGGCAAAGGGCCTGGAGATGGGGCGCCAGCGGGGACAAATCTCCAAAAAACGCCATCTTCACCTTGTCGCGGGCCATGGTCTCAATGGCCTCGTGGAGATATTTCTCCAGCAGGTTCATGATGGACGCCACCTCGTCGGCGGGACGTTTCCAATTCTCGGTGGAAAACGCGTATACCGTCAGATACTCCAGTCCCAGCTCCTTGGCAAAGGTAGCAATGGTACGGAAAGTCTCCGCCCCGGCGGCGTGGCCCGCTTTCCGGGGCAGACCGCGGTTTTTGGCCCAGCGGCCGTTACCGTCCATGATGATAGCCACATGGCGGGGCAGATGCTCCAGATCCACTTGAGGCGCCCGAGGGGGCCTGCGGCGAAAGAAAGCCATACACACCCATCCTAACTTTATTGATAGTGTTGACAAAAAAGAACCAGCTCATAAGGCCCAAACAGCATACAAGGGGGGCGCGCCCCCCTTGTATGCGCTGAAAGCCGCAATTAGACCGCCATCAGTTCCTTTTCCTTGGCGGCGGTGAGCGTGTCGATCTCCTTGCAGCGCTTGTCCGTCAGATCCTGAAGTTCCTTTTCAATCTGCTTGCGGTCATCCTCGGTAATCTCCGACTTCTTTTCCATGGACTTGAGTGCGTCCATGGCGTCCCGGCGGATATTGCGGATGGCCACCTTGCCGTTCTCCCCGTACTTCCGCACTTGCTTGGTCAGCTCCACACGGCGCTCCTCAGTGAGCTGGGGAAAGGCCAGCCGGATCACACGCCCGTCATTCTGGGGATTGATGCCCAGATCGGAGGTCTGGATGGCTTTTTCGATGGCCTTGAGGATGCTGCCGTCCCAGGGCTGGATCTGGAGGGTGCGGGGATCGGGGGTGGAAATGCTGGCCACCTGCTGGATGGGGGTGGGAGTTCCGTAATATTCCACCTGGAGGCGGTCTAACACGCCGGCGTTGGCCCGGCCTGCCCGGACGCTGGCAAAGTCCCCCTTCACCACTTCAATGGTCTTTCCCATTTTTTCATCGTAGGTCTTGCAGAAATCAGTCATAATCGTTTCCTCCTATGTCTTTCACAATTGTACCTATTTTCTCCCCGTGTACCACACGGAGGATGTTCTCCGGGTCTTTCAGCGCGAAGAGGATAATGGGGATGTTGTTGTCCATGCACAGGGACGTGGCGGTGGAGTCCATCACACCCAGGCGCTGGGCCAGCACGTCATCGTATGTGATGCTGTCATACTTCACTGCATTTGGATCCTTCACCGGGTCTGCACTGTACACGCCGTCCACATTCTTGGCCAGCAGAATAATGTCCGCGTTAATCTCCGCCGCCCGGAGCACCGCAGCGGTGTCGGTGGAAAAGAAGGGACTGCCGGTGCCGCAGCCGAAGATGACCACCCTGCCCTTCTCCAGATGCCGGACAGCCCGTGAGCGGATATACGGCTCAGCGATGGACTTCATCTCAATGGCGGTCTGCACCCGCACATCAACCCCCTTGTTTTCCAGCACATCAGCCAGAGCCAGGCAGTTGATGGAAGTGGCCAGCATCCCCATGTGATCGGCCCGGGTGCGGTTGCTCATCCCTTTGCCGTCCTTCAGCCCACGCCAGAAATTTCCGCCGCCCACCACGATGCCCACCTGGACGCCTTCCCCGGCGCAGCGGGCCACCACGTCGCACACCTTTTCAATCACGTCGAAGTCCAGACCCCGGCCAGCTTCGCCGCCCAGCGCCTCGCCGCTCACCTTCAGCAGCACGCGCTTGTATTTCAACTCGCTCATAACTCGCATCCTCTCCCGTTCCGTGGTTTGATCCTGTACATAGACAGTATTATACTGGAAAACCTTCCTTTTGCCTAGAGGTTAAATGAAAATTTTCCATGTATTTTTCCCATGACGCGGATTGCCGGTCTGCTTCACCTCATATATTGATGGCAAAGGAAAAAGGAGGGCATACTATGATCTGCCGCATTGCCGATCTGCAATATAAAGAGGTCATTGACATCGCCGACGGCACCCGGTACGGGTTCGTGGGCGACATAGAGCTCAACCCGGAGCGGGGCGCCATTGAGAGCGTCGTGGTGAAAGGACGGCCCCGTCTGCTGGGCCTGCTGGGCCGGGAATCGGACGCGGTGTTCCCCTGGTCGGCTGTCAAACGGTTTGGGGAGGACATCATCCTGGTGGACGGCCGGTCGCAGGCCCGGAGAGAGCGCCGGGGACGCTGACTTTTTCTCAAGAAATTGGTGAAAAAATACTTGCGTTCCCCCATGGCTTGTGGTAAAATATCCAGGCATTCCGCACGAGAGCCGATTTTTCGCCCGGTGCCTTTCCTGAAGGTGGGCGGGAAAAATGAAGCTTTCGGAGGTAAAAACCAAATTTAGGAGGAAAAAATCAATGGCAGTCGTATCTATGAAGCAGCTGCTGGAGGCCGGCGTACACTTCGGCCACCAGACCCGCCGGTGGAACCCCAAAATGGCCACCTACATCTACACGGAGCGCAACGGCATCTATATCATTGATCTGCAGAAGACCGTGAAGAAGCTGGAAGAGGCCTACAACTTCGTGAAGGAGATGTCCGGCAACGGTCAGTCCCTGCTGTTCGTGGGCACCAAGAAGCAGGCCCAGGACGCCATCCGCGAGGAGGCCGCCCGCTGCGGTATGTACTACGTCAACGCCCGCTGGCTGGGCGGCATGATGACCAACTTCAAGACCATGCGCACCCGCGTGGATCGCCTGAACCAGCTCAAGAAGATGCAGGAGGACGGCACCTTCGATATGCTCCCCAAGAAGGAAGTCATGAAACTGCTGGGCGAGATCAGCAAGCTGGAGAAGTATCTCGGCGGCGTGGTCGAGATGAAGAAGCTCCCCGGCGCCCTGTTTGTCGTTGACCCCCGCAAGGAGCGCAACGCCATCAACGAGGCCCGCAAGCTGAACATCCCCATTGTAGCCATCGTGGATACCAACTGCGATCCCGACGAGATCGACTACGTCATCCCCGGCAACGACGACGCCATCCGCGCCATCAAGCTGATCTCCTCCGTCATGGCCAACGCCGTGCAGGAGGGCCGCCAGGGCGTGGACGCCGCCCCCGCCGCTGAGACGGCTGAGGAGCCCGCTCCCGCCGCTGAGTAAGCGTATCCCCTACCCTGGCTGAGCGTTTCAACACCTAAGCGCCCGCCCACGCGGGCGGGCGCTTTCTTTTACAATTATATTTGGAGGTAACGATATTATGGCAATTACTGCTCAGGATGTAAAGAATCTGCGCGAAATGACCGGCGTGGGCATGATGGACTGCAAGAAGGCTCTGGCCGCCTCTGACGGCGACATGGACAAGGCCATCGAGTGGCTGCGCGAGAAGGGCCTGGCCGCTTCCGCCAAGAAGGCCGGCCGCATCGCCGCCGAGGGCATGGCTTACGCCGCCAACATCGACGGCGTGGGCGTGGTGGTCGAGGTCAACGCCGAGACCGACTTCGTGGGCAAGAACGAAAAGTTCGTGGACTTCGTCAAGGGTGTGGCCGCCACTGTGGCCGCCTGCGCCCCCGCCGACCTGGACGCGCTGATGGAGTGCAAGTACAACGGCACTGACCTGACCGTCACCCAGCAGCAGCAGGAGATGGTGCTGGTCATCGGCGAGAACATCAAGGTTCGCCGCTTCGCCCGCTTCGCGGACGGCGTTTCCGTCCCCTATATCCACGCTGGCGGCAAGATCGGCGTCATGGTCAACCTGGAGGTCACCGGCGGCATCGACGCCACTGAGATCGGCAAGGATATGGCCATGCAGATCGCGGCCCTGAACCCCCGTTTCCTGGACAAGAGCCAGGTCACCCAGGAGGTTCTGGACGAGGAGAAGAAGATCCTCCTGGCCCAGATGGCCAACGATCCCAAGATGGCCAACAAGCCCGACAAAGTTAAGGAAAATATCGTAGCCGGCAAGCTGAACAAGTTCTACGCCGAGAACTGCCTGCTCCAACAGGCCTTCGTCAAGGATGGCGACGTCACGGTGGAGCAGTATATGAACGCTGCCGCCAAGAAACTGGGCGGCACCATTACCCTGAAGGACGCCGTGCGCTTCGAGAAGGGCGAAGGCATTGAGAAGAAGCAGGAGAACTTTGCCGAGGAGATCGCGAAGCTGGCGAAGTAAGAGACTTTGTCGTTGTCCCATCTAAAATAACCCTAATGTCCCTCTCAATTTGTCCCGGCATTCCCTCTTGAGAGAGATAAAAAATGAGAGATCCATAGCAGTTTAATCGCTGCTGTGGATCTCTTTTTTTGCCCAAACAGCGGTGGACGGGGTTTCTCGGAATAAATATCAGAAAAAAGGTAAGAGAAGTTTTTCGCCTTCCTCCCGGCTATCCGCACACAAAAGCCGTCCGCTTTTTCCTGCGGACGGCTTTTTGCGCAATGTGATAGCTCTGATTATATTTTTTTGTGGGTGCAAGCTCCAAAAAGCGTTGATATTACAGCGTTCCTAATAGGAGCTGCGCAGCAAATTGATGGTATCCAAAGTCTTGCTCAATACCCGCTGGGAATCCACATCCCAGTCCATCCCCGCCGCCCAGCGATAGCTGTTGGCAGAGAAATAGATACGCTCTGTTTCGTTGTTCCTGACCTCACCGGGAAGCTCCGCAAGACTTTCCGCTCGGACCAGCCCTTCCCCGTTATAGCCATAGCAGCGGACTTCGTACTCCACGTTGGCGATGCTGGTCACCTGCTCGGTGTTGGTGTCGTAGTTGATGGCCGTGTAGTTCTCCGCCTGTCCGGCATAAAACATCATACAGGGCTCATAGGCAGTGCCAGGTATTGACGCGCGGATCAGTTCCTGCGCAGCCCCATCCCGCAGCGTCCAAATGCCGTAACCGTAGGAGATATGCTTGCCCTCCGCCGCAAAGCTCTGCGCATAGGCCAAAATCAATTCGTCTGTTCCATCGCCGTCCAGATCCGCCGTGCGCACAACACACAGGCCGCCCAAAGCGGGCATATTATTCCTGCCATCATACCGGCTGGACGAAAGGATCTGCGGCTGTCCAAAGTCGCTGAGATATTGGTCGATCAGCTCCAGATAGGGGGTGTAGCCTACCTGCTCCGGATCAAATGGAATAATGTCAAGGCCGGTTTCGTTGGGCTCGATCCCCAGGAGCCGCAAGGCATCCTGCGTTGCCCGGACTGCCTCGACAAGCGGTGCGGAGTCCTCAAAGTCGACGAGGACGAAGCTGATCCGCGTCACCTCTGCGCCCTCCAGAAAATCTGATTCCGCTTTGGCATAAGCATCGCCGCTGACGGACTGCCCATTGACCAGGTATTGTTCTTCCTCGCCATAAGGTGGTTCATATCCGAGGGTCAGGGCGTCGCTCAGGCCGCTGGGGGATACGCCGCGGTAGACATGGGTTTCAGAGGCATCTGGGGCACTGATATCCTCACCCAGGAACACGCCGTCCGCCCGGCTCACCAGCTTAATGAACGGGTTATAATACTGAACACCGTCCAGAATTTTGTTTTCGCAGATCTTCTCAGCCGTTTGCCCATCGGGGCTTGTCCATATGGCGTAACAGTAAGAGTGATAGACCATCTCGCTCTCCGGCCAGCACAGCATGAGCTCCTGCGTGCCGTCCAAATCGAAGTCGATTAAGCGGATAACGCACACGCCCATGAGGTAATTCAGCATATCGGGCCCGGAATAGATTTGCTGGATGCACTCGGGGCCATACTGCTGCTGATAGTCCCGCACGATCTCAGCGTAGGCGGCATAGTAGGCGGGGGTTTCAGAGTGAACCGGCCTGACGGCATCGGCTGGAGTGGATGTTGAAGCGGATGGGGAAGGTGGCTCTGATTCTCCTGCCCCGGCAGGAGAGGCGCTGCAGCCTGCCAGCAGCAGGAGCGCTAACACCGCAGTTATGAGATATATCTTCCTTTTCAAGCGTGATCCTCCTTCTATGTTACATGGTAGGGTAAGGCTCTTTTCCAATCCTAAACTTCGCCATTATTATACGATATTGTGGGGATAATCACAATATCGTATCACAAGAAGCACCCCTATTATTTTTCTATCACTAATGTCATCGGAGTAATGCTTGATATTTTGAGCATTTCATGTTATAATTAACAAATTCCAAGGACGGTATACAGTGTATATACCGCCCTTTTTACGAGGTGGAGGCAGATAAATGCTTGGAATTTATTTCAGCGGAACAGGAAATTCAAAATACTGTACAGAAGTGTTTTTACATAAATGCGGCTTTGATACTCCAGCAGTTTCGATTGAACAGCCAGATATCATATGTGAACTCAAACGCCATCAGGAATTCGTGATTGGATTCCCTGTTCAATACAGCAACCTTCCAAAAATATTGAGAGATTTTGTAGTGGACAATCGTGAGTTATGGCATGGCAAACGTATATTTATCATCGCAACCATGGGATTGTTCAGCGGAGATGGTGCTGGAGTTCTGGCCCGCCTGCTTCGTAAATATGGCGCGGTCATAACCGGCGGACTGCACTTGAAAATGCCGGACAGCATCTGTGATGAGCCAATGCTGAAGCGGCCGCTACACAAAAATCAGCAGCTTGTCAAAGAAGCAGAGCTGAAAATAGAGCGGGCGGCAAATGCTTTTACCAAAGGCCGCCCCCCTCAGGAAGGTCTGGGCACACTTTCTTTTTTCATAGGACTGTTTGGCCAGCGGCTCTATTTCTATCATATGACCCAGAGCTATTCTGACAAGCTGAAGATTGACGCTGAAAAATGTATCGGCTGCGGCAAATGCGTACAGCTGTGTCCCATGAAAAACATCTCTCTGGATGCGGAAGAGAACCATGCAAAGCCGGGAAATCAATGCACCATGTGCTATCGCTGCGCCAACAGGTGCCCGACACAGGCCATCACACTGCTGGGGAAAAAAGTGATCGAGCAATGCTATGTGGAAAAGTACCTGACAAAATAATTTCAATAAAAAGTGCCTCGCAAACCGTCAAGCGGATTTGCGGGGCACTTTTGTGTATATGGTTTTCCCTTTACAGCTCTTTTCGTATCCGGTTCAGCGCGTTTTTTTCCAGGCGCGATACCTGGGCCTGGGAGATGCCCACCTCGGCGGATACCTCCATCTGGGTCTTGCCCTGAAAAAAACGAAGGGCCAAAATGCGCTGCTCCCGCTCATCCAGCTTACTGATGGCGTCCCCAAGGGCGATATGCTCCAGCCACGCCTCGTCGGTATTTTTTTTGTCTTTCACCTGATCCATGACGCATACCGTGTCGCCGCCGTCGGAATACACCGGCTCAAACAGAGACACCGGATCCACCACCGCGTCCAGCGCCATCACCACATCCTCCCGGCGCAGCTCCAAAATCTGGGCGATTTCATCCACGGTCGGCTCCTTCTGGTGCTCCGCCATATACTTCTCTTTGGCCTGGAGTACCCGGTAAGCGGTATCACGCACTGACCGCGAAACCCGGATGGCGCTGTTATCCCGAAGATAACGGCGGATCTCCCCCACGATCATGGGCACTCCATAGGTAGAAAACCGCACATCCATATCAATATTGAAGTTGTCAATGGCCTTAATTAGTCCGATGCAGCCCACCTGAAACAGATCGTCCACGTTCTCTCCCCTGCCGGCAAACTTCTGAATCACAGACAGCACCAGCCGCAGGTTGCCGGAAATCAGCTCCTCCCTGGCCTGCATATCCCCCGCCCTGGCCCGGCGCAGCAGCTCCAGGCTCTCCTCGCTTTTCAGCACCTTCAACTTGGCGGTATTGACCCCGCATATCTCTACCTTGCCCTGCACCACAGACACCTCACTACTCGGAATGGATTCAAAATCAGTATTTCCGATGGGCGCTCTTTCATACGGTGGCAGGGCAGGCTATATTTTTTATCGTCAGACCACTTTCGATGGACTTCTCACTTCTAAACTTCTGAGGCTACATCATCCGTAAAATCTCCTTTTTCAGCCGGTCAATGATACGCTTTTCCAACCGGGAGATGTAGGACTGGCTGATGCCCAGCTGGTCGGCCACCTCCTTTTGGGTGCGCTCCTTTCGGCCATCCAAACCAAAACGCATTGTGATAATGGCTCGTTCCCGTTCTGAGAGCCGGGTGATGGCAGTAAACAGCAGATCCCGATCCACATCGTCCTCAATGGGTTTTTCAATGCTGTCGCTGTCGGTGCCCAGCACATCGGACAGTAGCAGCTCGTTGCCGTCCCAGTCGGTGTTCAGCGGCTCATCCAGAGATACTTCCCCCCGGCGGTTGGCGTTTTTTCGCAGATACATCAAGATCTCGTTCTCGATGCATCGGGACGCGTAGGTGGCCAGCTTAATATTTTTGGCGGGCTTATAGGTCTCCACCGCTTTGATAAGTCCAATGGTTCCGATAGAGATCAAGTCCTCAATGCCCACCCCGGTGTTCTCGAAGCGCCGCGCGATGTAAACCACCAGCCGAAGGTTGTGTTCAATCAGCCGGGCTCTGGCTCCCGGCCGGCTGTCCTCCCCCTCAAGCTCCGCCAGCAAACGGCCTTCCTCTTCCCGGGTCAGCGGGGCAGGCAGGGTGTCGCTGCCGCCGATGTAGTGGAGCGACCCATGGAGCTTGACTCCAAGCCGATCCAGAAGGCGGCACAGCCACAGATATGTATCGGTCAAGAGCATTTTAAATTCCTCCTAATAACGCTTGATACCCACCCCCATCGTCCACCGGCGTAGGGGACAGCGCCACCAACAGTTTCCCCAGGGGCTTTCCGTCTGCCTTTACCCCCTGAGTCCGCAGGGCCAGCAGCATCCCATGTTCCACCCCTACCGCCCGATAGGGAATCAGCCGCGCCTGCCGGGATCCCGCGGCATGACACCGTTCCAATGAATCAATCGGCGTGTCCGCGTCTGCCCAATCGGGCAGCAGCTCGGACAGCGCCTGCCAATAAACCACCACCACCGGACGGTTGGTGGCCGGATCGGTAAGCGTATGACCGGTGTCCCGCAGCGCCGTCACCACGGCAACGCCCCCATTCAGCGCAATTTCAAGCCCGACCAGCTCCCCCCCATGCCGCCCGATCCGGCGGAAAAACAGGGACAGCACAAAATAACACGCCACAAACAGCAGCAGCAGCAGCCGAATATCAAACTGAGAATAAAACACCCCATGATCCAAGGTCAGTGAGACATTGCCCAGCAGCTCCAGCCCCAACACCGCCCCCGCCAGCGCGGCAGAAGCTCCGAAAAACAGCACGGTCACTCGCAGCAGATACTGCTCCCCGCCATAGGCAATGAGGGCCATCAGTACTCCAGCCGCCAGCTTACACAGCCAGTGGGCCAGCCAGCTCAGTTCAGGCAGGAACACCAATATCGCATACAGCGCTCCCGCAGCCGCTCCCAGGCCGATGCGCCAACGTCTCAGTACCGCCCCGGCCATTCGGCCCGCCGCCAGCAGCAGCAGGTAGTTGGCAATAAAATTCAGCAAGAACAAAAGATCGGCGTAAACTACCGTCATGGGCAGGCCCCCTCTCCCCCGGTCTGTCCCAAATTATACCTCTCTCAGACATCAAAAAAGGTCAAAGCACGTCCATGGCCAAATAAAAAGCGGCCCGCCGGGAAACCCGGCGGGCCAGCATTTGTTATATTCAGATTAATTCATCCAGCGCCTGCACCAGCGCCTCCATATCTTCATCTGTGCCAACGCTGATGCGAAGCCAGTTTCTGATCTCCGGCTTGTCCCACCAGCGCACTAGAATTCCCCGCTCCCTAAGCCCATCCAGCAATTCCTTCCCGGTGCGGTTTGGGTGGCCGGCAAACACAAAATTTGCCTGGGATGAAAGAACTGTAAAGCCTTTCTCCTTCAGCGCTTTTTCTGCCCACATTCGGGTATTCATTACCCGGCGGCGGATGGACTGGAAGTAGTCCTCGTCCTCAATGGCGGCAGCGGCTCCCGCCTGGGCCAGACGGTCCACAGTATAGGAGTTGATGGAGTCCCGCACACAGCGCAAACCGTCGATGAGCCCTGCGTCCCCCATGGCCCAACCCACCCGCAGGCCGGCCAGCGCCCTGGATTTAGAGGTGGTCTGAATCACCAACAGGTTGGGGTAGCGGTCAATGAGCTTCACGGCACTGTCCGCACCGAAATCTATGTAGGCCTCATCTACTATGACCACCACGTCCGGGTTGGCGTCCAACAGCTTCTCCACCGTATCCAGCCCAACCGCAATGCCTGTGGGGGCGTTGGGATTGGCCAGCACCACGCCGCCGTTATTCCCGCACAGCAAGTCAATTGGGTCGGAAAAATCCGGGTTCATGGGAACTTCCCGCCGCTTCAACCCAAAAAAATCGGTGTAGACGGGATAAAAACTGTATGTAATCTTGGGAAATACTACTTCCTTGTCCGGGTCAAAAAATGCCTGAAAGGCAAAGGCCAATATCTCATCCGAACCATTTCCGCAGAACACCTGATTGATGTCCAGCCCTTCCCGCTCAGCGATGGCGGCGCGCAGCTCCACGCACTCCGGATCCGGGTAGAGCCGCAGACTGTCTCCGGCCGCTCTGTTGATCGCCTCGATGGCCTTAGGGGAGGGAGGATAGGGGCATTCATTGGTATTCAACTTGATAAACTGACGGTCTTTCGGCTGTTCCCCTGGCGTATAGGGGACAATGTCCTGGATGCGCTTACTCCAAAACCGGTTCATAGGGTCTGTCCCTCCCGCTTCACTTTTTTAATGGATTTCTCCGCCTTGCTCCTGGGCGTCATCACCTCGTGGCCGCAGCCCAGGCACTTCAGCTTGAAGTCCATCCCCACCCGGAGCACCTTCCACTCGCGGCTCCCGCAGGGGTGTGTCTTTTTCAGCTCCAGCACGTCGCCGACTTGAATATTCATGGGCACGGGCTCCCACTCCCTTCCATTTGCTCGTTTCCTGGTTCACTTTGGAAAACGGAACGCTCCGCTTGGTTTTGCATACCTCGTCAAAGGTAATATGCTCCCTTTTCTTTTTCGACATACCACACCTCTATTCCCGACCGCTATCCGCCATTTTTGATCTTATCCCAGTAGGTTTTAGCCGCCTGCTCCGTCTTGTTGGGGCCATATTCATAGTACACATGATCTTTGATGGCGTCGGGAAGGTACTGCTGCTCCACCCAGTGGCCGGGAAAGTCGTGGGGGTAGAGGTAACCCTGCTCCCGCTCAAAGCCCGCGCCGTCGGCGTGGACGTTCTGCAAATGCCGGGGATAGTCCCCGGTCCGGCCCGCACGCACATCAGCTATGGCAGCGTCGATGGCACTCACCACGCTGTTGGACTTGGGCGCTGTGGCCAGCAGAATGACGGCCTGGGCCAAAGGCAGCTTGGCCTCTGGCAGGCCCAGCTGGAGGGCGCTGTCCACACAGGATTTCACAATGGATGCCGCCTGGGGATAGGCCATGCCGATGTCCTCACTGGCGGAACACAAAATCCGGCGGATGGCGGTAAGCATATCTCCCGCTTCCAGCAGACGGGCCAGGTAGTGGAGGGCCGCGTCCGGGTCGGAGCCCCGCAGGGACTTCATCAGCGCGGAAGCGATGTCAAAGTGGTCATCCCCGTCCCGGTCATAGCGCATGGCGGAGCGCTGGGCCACCAGCTTGGCATCGTCCAGAGCGATGGTAAGCACGCCGTCCTGAATACGGCTGGCCGTCATCAGCAGCTCCACGGCATTGAGAGCTTTGCGCACATCCCCGCCGCAGGAAGCGGCCAGATGTTCCCGCACGCCCGGCTCACACGCGACCTCTACCCCCAGCTCCTGGGCCTGGAGGGAAATGCCCCGGTCTACGGCGGGCATGATGTCCTCCGCCGTGAGCATTTTAAACTCAAACACCGTGGAACGGGACAAAATGGCGTTAAAAATGGTGAAATAGGGGTTCTCAGTTGTGGAGGCGATGAGGGTGATCTTGCCGTTCTCAATGAATTCCAACAAGGACTGCTGCTGCTTTTTGTTGAAATACTGGATCTCGTCCAGATATAGCAGGACGCCATTCGGGGCCAGCAGAGTGCCCACCTGATCCATCACGTCCCGGACATCGGCCAGGGAGGCTGTGGTGGCGTTGAGCCGCCGCAAGGCGCGGCCCGAGCGCTGTGCAATGATGTTGGCCACGGTGGTCTTTCCGGTGCCGGAGGGGCCGTAGAACACCATATTGGGGATCTTCCCGCTGTCAATCACCCGGCGGAGCAGGCCATCCCGGCCCAAAATGTGCCCCTGACCCAGCACCTCGTCTAAATTCTGCGGGCGGATGCGGTCCGCCAGCGGCTGATAGCTCATGGCCTGTTACCGTTTGATGGACATGGCCATCCGGCGGTAGGTGTGCCGCACGCCTTTGATGACCACCGAATAGGCAGTGATGTTCTCCGGCGCCGCGATGCCCGTAAAGCCGGAATCCCCGATGTGGTGGATATCCGTGCCGGTCATCTTGCTCATCAGGGCGATTCGGCGGATGGTCTCCACATCCGCCCCCTCCTGGGAGGTGCCGATAGAGGTCATGGTCAGCTTTTTCAGGCTGTGGGCATAGGCCACCAGCTTCGACGCGTATTTTACCGTAATCCCCGGCACTGTCCCTGGAGCGGGCAGCAGGATCACGTCCGCCCCCGCCTCGGCAAACGCCTTGACCTCCTCTTTGGTGAGAATCTTCTCCCCGCCCTCACCCAGCACGCCGGAGTTGTGCATCTTACCAGCCGCCAGCACGATCCGATCCCCCAGGTGCTTGTGGTACAGCTCCAGCGTCTCAATGATCGCCTTGTTGGTCACGCCGGTGCCCGGGTTGCCCGTGAGCAGGATGAAATCCACCCCCATGTCGGCGGCCTTTTTCCCGTTTTCCAGGGTGGCCAGCCGTCCCGGCGTCATGCTCCACATGGTGTCCACCTGGTCGGCAAAGCTCTGCTCCACCGGCTCCAGATTGATGCCCACCGGACGGCCGGTGAGCCGCTTGACCTCCCGCACTACGTCCTCCGGCGCTACCGGGGGCAGGCCCTGGATCTGGGGATTATTCACGTCAAAAATGTTCAGCAGCAGGATGTCAGCCCCAAGGGCGCTGACCAGTTCCGCGTTGGTCACGTCGTTGAGCAGCGGGGTAAAACAGCCGATGGTCTCGCAGGCCAGCGCCCTCCCCTCTCCCGCGCCGATGGAAAACAGCAGATCATCCTTGCCCATCTTCTCGAAATCAGAGGCATTGCAGTCCAATATCCGTTTCGCCATATCAAACGCTCCTTTTTCGTTGGTAAAGATAGTGTCTCAATCTTTCCGATTTTCAATAGTATAACATACGTTCTATTGTTCGTAAAGAGAAAAATCCGGCGCCGCAAAAGGGGCCGGATTTTTCATCAGTTATCCTCAGCGGTAGATGGGATACTTTGCCGTCAGCGCCGCCACACCCGCGCGGATATAGTCCGCTTTCGCCTCAAAGTCGGTGGCCGCCAGGGCGATATACTCCGCCACCTGGTCCATGTCCGCCTCCACGAAGCCGCGGCTGGTGACGGCGGGGCTGCCCACCCGCAGGCCGCTGGTCTGGAAGGGGGAGCGGGGGTCGCCGGGCACCTTGTTCTTGTTGGCGGTGATACGCACCTCGTCCAGGCGGCGCTCCAGCTCCTTGCCGGTCAAGTCGCCCATCTCCCGCAGGTCGATGAGGGATAGGTGGTTGTCCGTGCCGCCGGACACCAGCTTCATGCCCCGGCGGGTCAAGCCCTCGGCCAGGGCAGCGGAGTTCTTCACGATCTGCTGCTGGTACGCCTTGAACTCGGGGCTAAGCGCCTCGCCCAGGGCCACGGCCTTGGCAGCGATGATATGCATCAGCGGGCCGCCCTGGGAGCCGGGGAAGATGGCGGAGTTCAGCTTCTTGGCCAGCTCCTCATCGTTGGTGAGCAGCAGGCCGCCCCGGGGACCCCGGAGGGTCTTGTGGGTGGTGGTGGAGGTCACGTGGGCGTAGGGCACGGGGGAGGGATGGAGCCCTGCCGCCACCAGGCCCGCGATGTGGGCCATGTCCACCCACAGGTATGCCCCCACCTCGTCGGCAATGGCACGGAACCGGGCAAAGTCAATTACCCGGGGATAGGCGGACGCGCCCGCAATAATCATTTTGGGCTTGCACTCCTTGGCGATCCGCTCCACCTCGTCGTAGTCGATGACGCCAGTCTCCTCATTCACGCCGTAGGGCACCATCTTGAAATACTTGCCGGAGTAGTTCACGGGGCTGCCGTGGGTCAGGTGCCCGCCGTGGTCCAGGTTCATGCCCAGCACCGTGTCCCCAGGCTGGCACAGGGCCATATAAACGGCGTAGTTGGCCTGGGCGCCGGAGTGGGGCTGAACATTGGCAAACTTGGCGCCGAACAGCTCACACGCCCGGTCGATGGCCAGCTTCTCCGCCACGTCCACGCACTGGCAGCCGCCGTAGTAGCGCTTGCCGGGGTAGCCCTCGGCGTATTTGTTGGTCAGCACACTGCCCATGGCGGCCAGCACCGCCTCGGACACGATGTTTTCCGAGGCAATCAGCTCGATGTTGTCGCACTGGCGCTGGTACTCCGCCCGAATGGCGGCTCCTACTTCGGGGTCGTGCTGAGATATGAAGTCCATATATTCCAAAACCATTTGCGTTTCCGCCTTTCCAAATTTAGTCCCCACTATTATACAATGTTTTTCCAGCAAGCACAACTGTCACCAACTAAAAAAACTTTCTCGCTTTTTGCCGCATTTTGTGTTATCCTGTTCATGAGGTGAACTTCATGGAACAAGAAAATGTGATTTCCATCGTCAACGCGCTGAAAAAGCTGTACCCGGACGGAATCTGTTCCCTGCAATATAAAAAGGATTACGAGCTGCTGTTCGCTGTGCGGCTGTCCGCCCAGTGCACCGACGAGCGGGTGAACATGGTCACCCCCGCCCTGTTTGAGCGTTTCCCCACCCTGAAGAGCTTCGCCGAGGCGGACATCGAGGAGGTGGGCAAATACATCCACTCCTGCGGCTTTTTCCGGGCCAAGAGTAAGGACATGGTGCTGTGCGCCCAAATGCTCATCAATGAGTACGGCGGCAAGGTGCCGGGGACGATGGAGGACTTGCTCCGCCTGCCCGGTGTGGGCCGCAAGACGGCCAACCTGATTTTGGGCGATATCCACGGCACCCCCGGCGTGGTGGTGGCCGACACCCACTGCATCCGCATCTCCGGGCGGCTGGGCCTCACCGACGGCACCAAAGACCCCGGCAAGGTGGAGCAGCAGCTCCGGGCCGTCCTGCCGCCGGAGGAGTCCAATAACTTCTGCCACCGGCTGGTGCTCCACGGGCGGGCGGTGTGCACCGCCCGGAAGGCCAAGTGCGGCGAATGCGTGTGCGCGCCCTGGTGCAAATACGCCCAGACCGAATTCAGCAAATTGTAACCCGGAGGGATTTGCCATGCTGTCCATGCTGTTTGACTACGCACGTTCCTTTATCCAAAACCAGTTTCCCGCTGTGTTGATCGGAACGGCGGCGTTCCTGCTCCTGAGACTGCTATTGTGCCGCACGGGACGGCTGCTCCGGCGATCCCTTCCCCACGAAATCGGCCTGGTGGTGTTTGTGCTATACCTCACCACGGTGCTGTCCCTGACCTTCCTCCCCTTCCGTTTCGACCCCGGCGCGGGTGAGTTTGCCTTCAACTCCACCCTGCTGGCCATCGCCCGGGGCACGTACACCGCCGGAAGCTGGGTGTGGGCCATGATGCTGGGCAACGTACTCATGCTCATCCCCTTCGGCTTCCTTGCCCCGCTGCTCTGGGAAAAACTGCGGTGGTGGCGGGTGCTGCCCGTGGGGCTGGGTTTCATCCTGGCCGTCGAGCTGCTCCAGCCCCTCACCGGGCGGAGCTTCGACATCGACGACATCCTGCTCAACTTTTTGGGCGTCCTGGCCGGGGCACTGCTGTCCGCCCTGGTTCAAGCGCTCCTTCCCAAACAGACCGCGGCGTTCCGAGCGTAAAAAAGGAACCCCGTCCCGGTAATCGGGACGGGGTTCTTTTCGTTTGCGGTAATATTACGGCTCCACCGGGGCCAGATCGTCCAGGAAAATGGTAACGGAACCACGTTCATCGGAATTGTAAAAATCCCACTCCAAGGTCAGCGTGCCGCCCTGGAATTTGGCGGGGTCGGTAATCCTGGATAAGCGGTGCGCGGCCCACTTTTCCTCAAAGGCAATACTGCCACCGCCAAAGGATGACATTTCCAGAGGGATAACCTCCCCATCCCCAGTCGTCAGGGTAATTCTCTGGACATTGTTCCCAATGGACAGCCAGCGGCTGTATGCGGCCTCGTTCTCATCATCCATCGGGGCGCCAAAATCAAAGCCGCCTTCCCGCCCCAGCTGAAGCTCCAGGAACATGGGAGATATATAGACCTCTTTCAAAATCAGGGCGGCCTCGTCCAGCGTTCCAATGACCTGATCCATGTGCTGGACATATCCGATGTCCCGCTGGGGAAGGGGCACCTCAACGCTCCAATCCCCGGAATATACCTCGAAGAACTTGAAATTTTCGTCCTCATCCAGATCCCAGTAGCCCAGGCTGCCGGCCGGGAGCCGTAAGGAGGCCGCCTTCTCCATGAACAGCTCACCGTTGCTGGCGACAAACAGAGCGGACAGATGATTGTCCAACGGATCGTCGTCCTCTAAAATCTTCCAGTCACCGGCATAGCTGTCCCCATCTATCTCCTCCCCGTTTTGATCCAGGAAGGCAAAATCCCACGGTTCACCGGAAAAGCCTGTAGACGCATAGGTCACCTTGGGATTGGTGCTGCCCAAGCGCAGCGATGTCCCCTCCGGGGCGGTGAACTCGGCCAGCACCATGACGGAAGTGCGATCCCGCAGAACCTGGGTCACATGGAGCGTAGCCCCGTTGTCCTCCTTCGTAATATCCACCGTCATAGCCCCGGGGACCAGCAGTTCCACAGCCTGGGTATCTTCCGGTGCTATGCCTAGGTAATCCAACAGCTTTCGGCTCAGCCCCGGCACCACCGCCGCCGTGGCAGCTGTCACCAGCAGGGCGGCAGCCGCCACACCTACAACAACTCGCTTCCAATTTTTCATCGGTCGTTTCCTCCTCGTGTCGTCCTGGAGGAGCTGGCGTATCAGCTCCCGCTCCCGCTGCGGGTTGGGGACCAGTCCGTCAAACATCTCGTTCAGTTCATGCCTGTCCATAGCCTTCCTCCTCCAGCTTGAGTTTCAGTTTCTTCCGGGCCTGAGCCAGCCGGGAGCGCACGGTGGAGGGGTTCTCCCCCAGCATATCCGCGATCTCCCCGGTGGTGTAGCCCTGGTAGTAGTGGAGATAGAGTACCAGCCGGTGGGGCTTGGGCAGCGCCGCCACCTGCTCCCACACCTCTTGGTGTTCGGGCTGCTCCCAGGTAAGCGCGTCCAGCGCCTCGCTGTCCGCCCGCCGGGTGCGCCACCAGTGCTTGAGCTGGTTGCGGCACTCGTTTCGGGCGGTAACAATCAACCAAGCCTTCTCATGCTCCGGATCACGGAAGGGCTTGGGGTACTCCATCGCCTTTCGGAAAACCGTCTGGGCGGCGTCCTCCGCGTCGGGTACGTTTTTCATCAGCACCAGGCAGATCTGGTAGACCATGCCGAAGTGCCGCCGATAGAGGTTGGCCAATTCCTCGTTGGAACGAATTTCTCGCTGCATCAGGACACCTCCTTTTGGCTTTCTGTCTGATACACAATCGACGGGCCCAAATTGTTGACGCTCACGAAAAATTTTTTCAAAAAGCAAAGCGGACGGCTTCTGCCGCCCGCCCCGCGATATGGGAAAGTTTTTACAGGCCCTGGTGCAGCTTCGCCGCCGTCAGGGTGTTTTTCATCAGCATGGCCCGGGTCATGGGGCCAACTCCGCCGGGAACAGGTGTAATGTATGATGCCTTGACAGCAGCTTCCTCAAAGCACACGTCGCCGCACAGCTTGCCCGCGTCGTTGCGGTTCATGGCTACGTCGATGACCACCGCGCCCTCTTTCACCATGTCGGCGGTGACCAGGCCCGTTTTGCCCACGGCGGACACCAGGATGTCGGCGGAGGCGGCCAGCTCTTTCATGTCCGGCGTCTTGGAGTGGCACATCACCACCGTGCCGTTGGCGTGGAGCAGCAGCATGGCCATGGGCTTGCCCACGATATTAGATCGGCCCAGCACCACGCACCGCTTCCCTGCCGGGTCAATGCCATACTCCTTGAGCATCTCCATCACGCCGCCTGGGGTGCAGGGCTGGAATACCGGCGTGCCGATGGTCAGCTGGCCCACATTGTAGGGGTGGAAGCAGTCCACATCCTTGCCGGGGTCAATGGCCAGCAGTACTTCCTTTTCGTCCAAGCCTTTGGGCAGGGGAAGCTGCACCAGGATGCCGTCGATGTCCGCCCGGCCATTCAGCTCGGCAACCAGATCCAAAAGCTGCCTTTGGGTGGTCTCGGCGGGCAGGGCGTACTCCTCGCTGTAGAAGCCGCACTCCTCGCAGTCCTTCCGCTTACTGGTCACGTACACCCGTGAAGCGGGATTGTCCCCCACCAGGATCACTGCCAGGCCGGGCTTCCGGGGCAATGCCTGCGTCTCTTCCAGTACATTCTTTTTCAGTTTGGCCGCCAGGGCTTTTCCGTCAATCAGCGTCGCCGCCATCTTGCTTCTCCTCCTTCTGTTCTTCCTCAAGCGCGGCAGGCTCGGCAGAAGCCGCCACAGGGACGGATTCCTCCGGCTCCGGCATGGCAGGCTCTGCCGCAGGAGCCGCCTCCTCCCCTTCAGGTAAAATCTCCGCTGCCGGGGCGCTTTCCTCCGGCTGGGGCACTTCTTCATTGGAAACCTTCACAAAGGGCGGTGAGGCGGGCCCGGCGGTCTTGAGTCGCAACACAAACAACCCGATCCCCACCAGCGCCGAAACGATTCCCAGCATCTGGGACGAACGGATCCCGGTACCGAAGAAGTAGAGACTGTCGGTGCGCATTCCCTCAATCACGGCCCGGCCCAGGCCATACCAGATCACGTAGCTGAGGAACATCTGACCATTGAACTTCCGCCCCCGCTTTGCCAGCAGCACCAGCAGGATGAAGCCCAGCAGATTCCACATGGACTCATAGAAGAAGGCGGGATGGACGCCCAAGGCGCCGTCCAGGATGCTGTCGTACATCTGCCGGGACTCCAGCAGGCCGTCCCGCAGCAGATCATTGGCGATGGACTCCGAGCACATCCGCCAGGGCATCGTGGTCACCCCGCCGTAACACTCCACGTTGACGAAGTTCCCCCAGCGGCCCACCATCTGGCCGATCAGCAGGCCGTAGGCGGTAATGTCCATGCCGCTCCAGAAGTCCACCTTGCGCACCTTACAAAAGATGACAGCGGAGATCACCGTACCGATAACGCCGCCATAGATGGCCAGGCCGCCGTCCCAGAAGGCGACAGCGTTGAGCAGACTGAAGGAACCGTCCGCCGTAAAGCAGACCGCGGGGTTGAAGATCACGTAATAGGCTCTGGCGCCGATGATGGCCGACGGCACCACCACAAAGATGGCGTCTGTAATGACGTCCGGATCCATGGAGAACCGGGGCGCCCGCCACAGGCCGTAGGCTACCGCCAGCAGAAAGCCCGTCGCGATGATGATGCCGTACCAATAGATATTGTGGCCGAAAACGGAAAATGCCACCCGGTTCAGCTCAAATTCCAGCCCAAGGCCAGGAAAAAAGACTGTATTTGTCATGGTCGTTCCTCTCTATGTCTGTTTATTCTTCCGGTTCAATCACCGATAAGGCTGTTCGCTCCTCCACGCACCACTCCCGCAGCAGCATCTCGCCGTCGGCGCGATCAATGCTCTGGAATACCTGGGGGAAGCTGAGATAATCCTCTCCATTGAAGTGGGCCTCGGCCAGCTCAATGCAGGTATCCTCCATGGAATTGAGGTGGCGCACCATGGAACCGTAAGCCGCGTTTTTCAGCCGATCCCACAGCGCCTGGTCGATACCCTCTGCCCCCAGGCGGGCAGCCTCCTTCAGCACCTCGTCCCTCACGCGCTCCGGCTCCCGGCTCTCCCCCTCCGCCATGATCCAGGCGCAGCCGGGGAAGGCGTAGTAAGAGCTGCCGAAGGAGCCGTTCAGCAGTCCCTGCTCATAGAGACGGTTATAAAGCGGCGCGGAGGGGCTGAACAGCACGTCGCACACCAGCTCGGCCACCAGCCGCTGGCGCAGACCCGTCCCTTCGGCTGCGGGCGTTCCCTTGAATCCCAGGGCGAACATGGGGATGGAAACCGGCATGGTCCGGCGGGTGAACGTTTCCCCTACCTCCGCCGGCTCCGGCTGGCCGTGATCTACAACCGCTGCGGCGGCAGGCGCGTCAGACAGCACCTCCCGGGCAATATCCGCCACCCGCTGGGGGTCAATATTGCCCGCCGCGCACAGCACCATATTTCCTGGCCGATAAAAGGTTCGGTGACACTGGTAAAGGGTGTCCGCCGTAATGTGGGAGATGGATTCAACTGTTCCAGCAATCCGGGTTCGCACCGAATGGCGGGTGTACATAGCTGCTTTCAGCCCCTCAAACACCTCGCTGGCGGGGTCATCCTCATACATTCGGATTTCCTGGGCAATGATGCCCTGCTCCTTGTCCACACTCTCCTGGGTAAACCAAGGCACCGACACGAAAGACAGCAGGGTGTGCAGATTTTCCTCAAAGCCCCGCACGCCGTCAAAATAATATCCGGTCATGTTGAAGGAAGTAAACGCGTTTGGATCGGTGCCGTTGGCGGCCATAAGCTGGAGGGCGTTGCCATCCTTCATATCAAAGGTCTTATGCTCCAGAAAATGAGCCACCCCCGCCGGCGTTTCCAGCCAGCTGCCGTCCTCATCCCGGAAGCGCAGATCCATTCCTCCATAGTGGGTGGCGAAAAAGGCGAACTGCTTGGTGTACTCGGGGCGCACGTCCACATATATGTTCAGCCCGTTGGGCAGCACACAGTGGTACACTGTCTGACCCAAGGCGGTGTACTCCAATTTGTCCACAGCTCAGCCCTCCTTCCCTGTGAGGCGGTATATAGTATCCAGCTTCAGCTTTCGGGCGACCTCCGCCACCTGGTCGGCTGTGACCCGCTCCACCTCTTGGGCGAGGGCCTCTCCCTCCCCGGCGGCACAGTGAAACAGCAGGCCGGTGAGCCGGTCGTCCTCCATCTGCCCCTGGCTGTCCTGCCGCCCTCTCAGATCGGTGACCACCGAGCGGATGGCGGCATTCAGTTCTTCACCGGAAAAGCGGCCCCGGCGCACTTCGTCCAACTGTTTCAGAATGGCCTCCTGGGCCCGGTCAAACTGGGCAAACTCCACCCCGGAGGACACCACCATCAGCCCCTTGAGCTTGTCCAGCGCAGAAGAGGCATAGTAACACAGGCTCATTTTCTCCCTCACATTGAGGAACAGTCTGGAATTGGCGCCGGCACCGAACAGCGTATTGCACACCAGCAGGGCAGGATAATCATCGCTTTCCACGGTAATCCCGCCGGTGCGAAAGCCCATGGCCAGTTTGCCCTGGGTCACGTCCATAGCGTCTGTCACCGTACGGACAGGGCCCTTGGGCTCCGCAATCACCTGACAGCACACCGGGGCATCCCGCCCTGTCAGCAATGGGGCAAACGCACGCCGAACCGCGTCCTCTACCCGCTCCGGCTGGGCTCCGCCTCCATAATAAAAGTTCACCTTGGCCCCAGACAACAGAGAGCGGTAGGCCGCCCACAGCATCTCCGGCTTCATGTCTTTGGCCTGATCCGCGTTCCCAAGCTTGTCCACCGCATAGGCTTCCCCAGCACACATCTCCTGAATAAGGCGGAACACGGCCCAACTCCGCTTGTCGTTCACCCGGGCCTGAATGCGGTCAGCCAGGTTTGCGCCCTCCGACTCCACATAGTCCCGGCGGAACACGCCATCCTGGAGGACTGGATCCAGCAGCACCTCCCCCATCAGCTTGGCCGCTGGCTCCAGCACCGCCGACCCGTCCAGGGCATAGCGGTCATCAATAAAGCTGCACAAAAAGCTGACGCATTGGCTCTCCCCCCGCTGCCGCACCACGGGGCCCAGGGATGCGCCATACAGCGCGTCCGCCGCCGCGGAAAGCTTCTCCATATCCGGATAGTTCCGACTGCCCCGGCCGAGCACCTCCGGAATCAACGCCCCGGCGGTGGCGGTATCCGCATCAAGAGGGATGGTAAGGGTCACCCCAAGAAGGCCGGTCTTGAACTTATCGGTTTGGTTTACCGCCAACTCTACCCCGTCCGCCAGCCGTTTCCAATGCTGCCGCATAGTGTTCCTCCTCTTGCAATTTTACTCTAAGGTAGTATTATACATCATCCGCTTCCATTTGACACCTGTTATTTTGCCCCGCAAGGTAAATTTTTTCTGAACACTTTGAAAAACATGGTATTTTCGCCTTGACTTTTAGTGTGGGTTGTGATATAGTATCGCATTGTAAAGCTTATTAACTTTACACAACATCTTGTGGAGGCGGGGTTCCATGAAAAATCAGGCATACCGTATGGCCATGCTGTTTGATTTTTACGGCGATCTGCTCACTGAGCGGCAGCGGGAATTCTACGACCTCTATTACAATGAGGATCTCTCTCTGGCCGAAATCGCGGAGAATTACGGCATCTCCCGCCAGGGTGTGCGGGATGTCATCGTCCGGGCCGAGGCGGCTATGACAGAAATTGAGGACAAAACCCACATCATCCGCCGCTTCCAGCAGTCTAGGGCGGCTATCGCCGCCATTGATGCCGCCGCTGACCGGCTGCTTCAAGCGGTGGACCGGCGCAGCTACAACGACGCCATGCTGGATGAGATTGCCCGAACGATTAAGGAAAACGCGGCCAAACTGGCGCAGGAGTAACTGTTATGGCATTTGAAAGTCTCACCGACAAGCTGTCCGCCGTCTTTAAGCGCCTGCGCGGCAAGGGCCGGCTCTCCGAGGCCGACGTAAAAGAGGCCATGAAGGAGATTAAAATGGCCCTTTTGGAGGCGGACGTAAACTTCAAAGTGGTCAAGAGCTTCGTGGCCTCTGTCACGGAGCGGGCTGTGGGACAGGACGTGATGGAATCCCTCACTCCCGCCCAGATGATTGTCAAAATTGTCAACGAGGAGCTGACCTCCCTGATGGGGGGCGGCGACAGCAAGCTGGCTATCTCCTCCGCCCCGCCCACCATTGTCATGCTGGTAGGCCTTCAGGGCGCGGGCAAAACCACCAACGGCGCTAAGCTGGCGGGGCTGATGAAAAAGCAGGGCAAGCGCCCCCTCCTGGCCGCCTGCGACGTGTACCGCCCCGCCGCCATCAAACAGCTGGAGGTCGTGGGCGAGCAACTGGACATTCCGGTGTTCCAGATGGGCCAGATCGACCCGGTGGACATCGCCAAGGCCGCCGTAGAGCACGCCAAAAAGCACGGAAACGACATGGTGTTCCTGGACACCGCTGGACGGCTTCATGTGGACGAGGCGCTGATGGACGAGCTGCGGCGCATCAAAGAGGCCGTCTCCCCCACCGAAATCCTACTGGTGGTGGACGCCATGATCGGCCAGGACGCGGTCACCGCCGCCAAGGCCTTTGATGACGCGCTGGACATCGACGGGGTGATGCTCACCAAGTTGGACGGCGACGCCAGGGGCGGCGCGGCCCTCTCCATCCGGGCGGTCACCGGCAAGCCCATCAAGTTCGCGGGTATCGGCGAAAAGCTGGACGCGGTGGAGGTGTTCCACCCCGACCGCATGGCCAGCCGTATCCTGGGCATGGGCGACGTGCTCTCCCTCATTGAAAAGGCGGAGCAGAACCTGGACGCCAAAAAAGCTGCCGAGCAGATGGAGCGGCTGCGCAAGAACAAGTTCACCCTGGCCGACTTCTATGACCAGCTCATCCAGCTCAAGAGCATGGGCTCCATGCAGGATATTGCCGGAATGCTTCCGGGCATGGGAGGCAAAAAGCTGGATCTGTCGGTGGACGAGGGCAACCTGGCCCGCATTGAAGCCATCATCCAGTCCATGACCCCCTATGAGCGGGAGAACCCCAACATCCTCAACTCCAGCCGGAAAAAGCGCATCGCCGCCGGTTCCGGCACCCAAGTGGTGGATGTGAACCGTTTGCTGAAGCAGTTTGACATGATCCAGCAGCTTACCCGGCAGTTTGCAAACCCCAAGAAGGCCAAGGGGCTGTTTGGAAAGTTCAAGGGCATGGGATTGCCGTTTTAAAGAAACACAACAACTTGTTGGTTCTGCTCTTTTTGTAGGGCATTTACCATAAATGAACGAACAACTTTTGGAGGTGAATATACAATGGTTAAGATTCGTCTGCGCCGCATGGGCGCTAAGAAGGCCCCCTTCTACCGCGTGGTGGTTGCCGACTCCCGCTATCCCCGGGACGGCCGCTTTATCGAGGAGATCGGTACCTATGATCCCCGCCAGAATCCCGCCGCCGTCAACATCGACGTGGAGCGGGCCCAGGCCTGGGTCAAAGCCGGCGCTCAGCCTACCGATACGGTGCGCGACCTGCTGAAAAAGGCCGGTATGTAATCAGAATCTGGAGGCCACATGAAGGAATTGCTCATTTATATCGCCCGCAGCCTGGTGGACGATCCCGACGCGGTGTCCGTCTCCGAATACGAGACGCCCGCCGAGACGGTGCTGGAGCTCCGGGTGGCCCCCGGCGATATGGGCAAAGTGATCGGCCGTCAGGGCCGCATCGCCAAGGAGATCCGCGCGCTGATGCGCTCGGTGGCCCAGCGCCAGGGCAAAAAGCTCTCGGTCGACATTGTTGACTGAAGCCAAACGCATTTATGCACAGCACAGACGGCTGTCAAGCGGGGCCTCCCCTTGACAGCCGTCTGTCCGTAACGGATACCTCGTAAAAATCACCGGGAGGACAAAGAGATGGAAGGGAAAAAGCAGCGTATCGTAGTCAAGGTGGGCACATCCACCCTCACCCATGACTCCGGAAGCTTGGATCTCAGGAGTATGGAGCGCTTAGCCCGCACACTGGCGGATCTCCATGGCCTGGGCCACGAGATCATTCTGGTATCCTCCGGCGCCATCGCCGTGGGCACAGAGAGCCTGGGACTTCCCGAGCGGCCCAGAGAGCTGCGGATGAAGCAGGCTGCGGCGGCGGTGGGCCAGTGCCGGATGATGCACATCTATGACAAGCTTTTCGCTGAATACAATCAATCCGTGGCCCAGATTCTGCTGACCGGGGACGACGTAGATAATCCAGACAGGGCTGAGCATTTGCGGGGTACATTCTCCGCCCTGCTCTCCATGGGGGTCATCCCTGTGGTGAACGAAAACGACTCCGTCTCCTCCGCCGAGATCGAGACAGGACACCACAAGGTTTTGGGCGACAACGACACCCTGTCTGCCATTGTAGCTGGGCTGTGCCGCGCGGATCTGCTGATCCTTCTCAGCGACATTGATGGGCTGTATGACGCGGATCCCAAAACCCATCCGGAGGCCAGACTCCTCCATCAGGTCACGGATCTGACGCCGGAGATTTTGGAGATGGCCGGCGGCGCGGGCACTTGGCGGGGCACCGGCGGCATGGCGACAAAGCTTTCCGCCGCCCGGGTGGCCATGGCCGCCGGATTCGACATGGTAATCACCAATGGGGCCAAGTTGGAGAATCTCTACGGCATCGTGGAGGGACAGAATATTGGGACAAGATTTATTTCAGGGAGGATAGCCCAATGACCACACTGCAAACTCAGGGCGGATTGGCAAAAGCCGCCGCCTATACCCTTTCCACCGCCGGGACGGCGAAAAAGAACCAAGCCCTGGAGGCCATCGCACAGATCCTGACAGAGCGGCAGGCGGAATGGCTTTCCGCCAACGCCGAGGATGTGGCCGCCGCCAGGGAGGCGGGAATGCGCTCCGCCATGCTGGATCGGCTGACCCTGACGCCATCGCGGATTGCTGGGATCGTGGACGGCGTACGGCAGGTGATCGCCCTGCCGGATCCCATCGGAACGGCGGACAAGACGGAAACCCGGCCCAACGGGCTTATCATCAGTCGGCGGCGGGTGCCCCTTGGGGTCATCGCCATTATCTTTGAGGCCCGCCCCAACGTCACCGTGGACGCGGCGGCCCTGTGCCTGAAATCAGGCAATGCCTGCATTCTCCGGGGCGGAAAAGAAGCCATCCGCTCCAACCGCTGTGTATCGGCCCTGATGCGGGAGGCCCTGGCCTCCGTGGGCCTGCCGGAGGATTGCATCTCCCTGGTGCAGGACACCAGCCGCGAGACAGCAAAGGAACTGATGCACCTGGATGGATATGTGGACGTGCTGATCCCCCGGGGCGGCGCAGATTTGATCCGCACTGTGGCAAGGGAGGCCAGCGTCCCCGTCATCCGCACCGGCGAGGGCGTGTGCCACATCTACATCGACGACGAGGCGGATTTGGATATGGGGGCGGAGATTCTCTGCAACGCCAAGTGCTCCCGGCCCTCGGTGTGCAACGCGGTAGAGTGTGTTTTGATCCAGGAGGATGTGCTGGAGCCGTTTTTGGCGAAGGCCGTCCCTCTGCTGGATAGCTACAAAGTGGAGCTCCGCTGCGACGAAAAGGCGCTGAGCATCCTTGGCGACCGGGGCGTTTTAGCGCAGGACAGCGACTGGGACGCGGAGTATGACGACTACATTCTGGCGGTTCGCACCGTGAAGGACATGGAGGAGGCTGTCGCCTTCATCAACGCCCACGGCACTCAGCACTCCGAGAGCATCATTACCAGGAATTATTTCAAGGCCCAGCGTTTCCTGGACACGGTAGACGCGGCGGCGGTGTATGTCAACGCCTCCACCCGCTTTACTGACGGCGGCGAATTCGGCCTGGGGGCGGAGATCGGCATCTCCACCCAGAAAATGCACGCCCGGGGCCCCATGGGGCTGGAGGAATTGACCTCCTGCAAATACGTCATCTACGGCGAGGGACAGGTCAGATAGGAGGAAATGATATGTGTGATAGCGCACTCAACACTGTGAAGCTGGGTTTCATCGGCACTGGAAATATGGGCGGGGCGCTGGCCCGCGCGGCCCGGCGGAAGATTCCCGGAGACTGCGTCCGTCTCGCTAACCGTACGCCGGAGAAGGCGGAAGCCCTGGCGGAGGAACTGGACTGCGGAGTATCCAACGCCGCCGACGCGGCGGAATGGGCGGATTTCATCTTCCTGGGCGTGAAACCCCAGATGATGGCGGATCTGCTGGCGGAACTGCGCCCGGCGCTGGCGGCGCGGCAGGATCGCTTCCTCCTGGTAACCATGGCCGCGGGACTGAGCATCGGCCAGATTCAGGAGCTGGCGGGTGTGGACTATCCTGTCATCCGCATCATGCCAAACACCCCGGCCTCTATTGGCGAGGGAATGATCCTCTATACCTGCGCAGAGAATGTCACCAGTGAGGAAGAACGGCTGTTTCTGGATGCCATGGCTGGGGCGGGCCGCTTTTCCGCCCTGCCGGAGCGTTTGATGGACGCCGGATCCGCCGTGTCCGGCTGCGGCCCGGCCTTTGCGGATCTATTTCTTGAGGCCCTGGCGGACGGCGGCGTGGCCTGCGGTCTGCCCCGGGCCCAAGCGATGGAGCTTGCCGCCCAGATGCTGGCAGGCTCCGCAAAATTGGTTTTGGAATCCGGCCAGCACCCCGGCGTTCTGAAGGACGCCGTCTGCTCCCCCGGCGGCTCCACCATCCAGGGCGTCCGGGCCCTGGAGCAGGCCGGGTTTCGCGGCGCGGTGATGGAGGCGGTCATCGCCGCCTATGAAAAAACGCTGGAGCTGGCCTTGCAAAAGCCCTGACGTTTTCCCGCGCTGTCCAGCCAGAAGCCCGCCCCAAAACCGGGCGGCACTTCTGGGGCTTTATCATTTACACTTTCGTTTCCCATAGACAAATTCACCGTGTTTATCGCATAATTAGATCGAAAATCCGGCAGACCCGCCAGAGGACGGATGCCGGCGGCGGAAGGAAGAAGTTCTATGAAGGCAAACTATCATACCCATACCCAGCGATGCCGCCACGCCCAGGGAACTGAGCGTGATTACATACTTGAAGCGATAAAAGCGGGCATTTCCATCTTGGGATTTTCCGATCACGCCCCCTTCCCCGACTATGATTATGGCCTGCGAATGTCCTATGCGGAACTGGATGATTACCTCGCCGCCGTCGACCGGCTGGCTCAGGAATATCGCCCGGATGTTACTCTGTACAAGGGGCTGGAGATCGAATATCTTTCAAAATATCACCCCTATTACGAGGAACTTCTGACCAAGAAAAAGCTGGATTATCTGATTCTGGGTGAGCATTTCTATCCGGACGCCCATGGCGAACTTCACAACATCTTTTACTCCCAAAACACCGGGGACTACGTAGCATATGCCCGGGCGATCGCGGCGGCACTGAAAACTGGCTACTTCCGCATAGTAGCGCATCCGGATCTTTTTGCGCTGGGACAGTTTGCCTGGGATCGGAATTGTGATCAGGCATCGGAGATCATCATCGAAGCCGCCCACCGCAATGGCGTGATCCTGGAATATAACGCCAACGGCCTGCGGCGGGGAATCCATGACTATCCAGACGGCCCCCGGCTGATGTATCCCCACCAAAAGTTCTGGGACAAAGTGGTGGGCTCCGGCATCCCGGTCATTATCGGTTCCGACTGCCATGAGCCCAACCAGGTTTGGGACGACTGCCTGCCCACTGCAAGAGAACAGCTTTTGGATCTAGGGATCACCCCACTGGACTATGTGGAGGGTTTGGGGCCCAAATCATAAACATGGACAAATAGGCTTCCTCTTTCGGCTGTCTGCCAAAAGAGGAAGCTTATTTTTTCCCGCCAATGAGACGATATTGATAAAAAGAGGAAACGGCTTTTGCCGCCTGGCGAAAGGGGGCCCATGAGATGGGAGAGCTCAGTATTCGCAGAAACAGAGAACTGGCCGTGTCCCGGTATCAGAGGACGGATAAGACAGAGAAGCAAGCCGGTACGGGCCAGACCCAGAAAGCGGCCAACCCCAACCGGGCGGCGGCCACCGTCTCGGAAACCCTGCGGCAGTTGATGACCCGGGTGACCCAGGCGGGGCGGCAGGCCCGGGAGGGCCGCCGTACACTTCAGTCGGGGGAAGCCGCCCTGGCGGAAGTGGAGGACAACCTGGGCCGCATGGAAGAACTGGCCCGGCAGGCCGCAGGGGACGGCCGGTTGGATCGCGCCGCCCTCCAGGCGGAGCTGGAGCAGCTGCGTGGGGAGATCGAGCGCATCGCCCAAGACGGCGTAGAAGCGGGGCTGTTTCAGGACGGTGAGGCCGTAGACGGCCTGGACGAGCTGGTAGACGCGGTGATAGACGGCCTTTCCGCCCGACAGGAAGGGGTTCAAAGCCTCCCCTCCTGGCTGCTCCGGGGGATGGATAGCGCCCCCGACAAAGCTGCGCTTCTGGCAGCGCTGGGGGTGGACGGCTCCGCCAGCGGCGCTGAGCTGCTGGCCGCTCTGGGAAAGCTGCCTCTGGAGAGCAGCTCCGCCGCGGGCTATCTGGCCGCGCTCTATCTGGGCGCGGTGATTTCCGGCGGTACGCCGTCTGGGGCAACGGATCCGGCCCAGGCGGCGGAGGGACTGCGACAACTGCTGGAGATGGTGGCGGACGGCATTTCGCCGGATCAGGCATTGGAACTGCTGACCGGCGGCACATTTACCAGCCTGGAGGATTTTCAGGCCCAGTTCACCGGGGGCACAGCCCCAGGGCTGGATACTTTTTTAATGGATTTGCTGCTGTCCGGCGACGATCTTCTGTCCATGCCCTCTATGCTGGCTCTCCTGGCGGGGGACGGCGGCGGAGATCTGGAAATGCTGATGGATTTGCTGGCCGCCCTGGGCGGTTCCGGAGACGGGCTGATGGATCTGCTGGACGGAATCGCTACATCAGCGGAAGCACAGGAGGCGGCCCTTCCAATGGAAACGCTGGAACTGGAAACAGTTCAGGTGTCGGGCCCGGATCTGTCGGCTGTGTCCTTTGACCCAGAGGCCAGTTCACTAACAATAGACGGAACGGAACATATGATCCTCCGGGGGCTGAACCAGGAAGGCCAAGAGAACCCAGCGCTCCGGCTTGCCGGCTCGGGGACGGTAACCCTTCAGCAGATAAACTCCCCCCTGCTGACCGCGGAATCCGCCCAGACCCGGGTGTTCAGTGTGGGAGAGAACACGCTGGCCCAGGTCCAGCTACAAGACGGCGTGACCCTCACCGTGGATGGCGGCGGGCTGCTGCGCATCGGCGGTCTCGGGGGCGGGGCGTCCAGCGTCCTGCGGCTGATTGGAGGCGCGGTGGCGCTGACCGAAGAGGCCAATGGAGCCTCGGCAGTCTCAGTGGTGGTGGACGGCCCCGTCTCCCTGCTGGCGGCGGAGGGAATCGCCGTACACAACGCCCAGGGAGAACCTCTGACCCCATTTGACATCGTATGGAAAACGCTGCTTCCGGAATGGAGCTCCATTACCTCCCTGGTAGTGGACGGCAGACAGGGACAATTGATCCTGCGAGAAGATCAGATGGATCCCGTCCGGCTTTGGCTGCTGAAGCAGAATTCCGACGAGAAATGGCCCGCCCACACCATTGCCCTCCGGGGAAGGGATAAGGCGGGGCACCCCAGGACACGTTATATCTATGTGCGTTGGGACGAAAAATCGGGGAGCTTTCGGGAGACCTCCATGCATCCCAACCCGTTCACCGTCACCGGCGGCGAGCAGGACGTGGATTGGCACTACGAGGAGGAAACCTGCACCCTTCATATCCTGTCCAGAGAGGTGACCGCCATCGCCGGAGGCGCCGGGACTGACGGAAACCAACTGCCCTTCAGCGGCAGGATTTCCCTGGCCGACGGCATTGGCGCGGTGGAACTGATCCTGAACGGCGTGGAATGCCGAGTGCCGTCCGGCAGAGCGTTCAACCTGGGTCGCGGAAACGATGTGACCTTGCTTTTGCAGCGCGGGACAGACAATGTTTTTGAAAGCGGCACAGGCTGCGCCGGCATATCCCTGGGGGACGGCACCTCTCTGCGCATTGACCAGGTCAAAGCCGCCAATGGAGCGCCCGATGGAACTCTTACCGCCACCGGCGGAGCCGGCGGGGCGGGCATCGGCCGGGACAGCAGCGTGGGCCGGGAGCGCACCGGCCCCATTCTCATCCGCGGCGGGGTAATCACCGCCACCGGGGTCGGGGGCGGCGCCGGCATTGGCGGAGCGCTGGGCGCGCCTGTAGGGGACATCCGCATTCAAGGCGGCACAGTGACCGCCCAGGCCGCCTGCTGCGCCGCCGCCATCGGCGCGGGTATCCAGGGGGCGTGCGGCGACATTGTCATCACCGGCTCCGCCCGGGTGGTAAAGGCCCAGGGAGGCGGGCCTGACGGAGACATCGGCGGCTGCCTGTTCGGCAACTGCGGAAAAGTTCAGGTGTCCGCCGGAACGGATATTGGCGGAGCCAAGCTTTGGACGCAGAAGGGACTCTCCCTCCAAGTGGGGGACGGCGCCGTGACGCTGCCCCGGTTCCGGGTCTCCGCCCGGGCCCTGCGCCTGGACGCCCTGGATCTCACCTCCCGAGAGGCAGCCCGGGCCGCTATGACTGTCCTCGCCGCCGACCGCCGCTGGGTCACCCGGCTCCAGGGGGCTTATGGCGCAATGTACGGTCAGCTTGGGCAGAGCTTCAGCAGTATGTACAGCTTCCACAGTTATACCAGCGTGGTGCGGACGACCGGCGAGGCCGATACGCTGTCATGCGACATCCGCGAGGTGCTGCGGCAGTCCCCCCTGGCTGTCTTTCTCACCCAGCGCGGGATGGAGGATGTGGGCCAACTGCTGCGCTGAGCGGCCGAAGCCCGTCCCGCGCGTCCTTTGCCCTCGCGGATACGCTATCCTTTCAAATGAGGAGAATATTATGTTCGATACCATTCTGGCCCTGCTGCGCAAGCACCGGGAGCCAATCAGCTATGTATTCTGGGGCGTCATGACCACTGTTGTCAACTACGTTACCTATACCCTGCTCACCGAGGTTATGCACATCTATTACCTCACCAGCACCGTCATCGCCTGGGCAATCAGCGTACTGTTCGCCTACTTCGTCAACAAGCTGTTCGTATTCCGCTCCAGAGACTGGGCTTGGCGGGTGGCTCTTCGGGAGCTGTGGCAGATGGTGGCCGCCCGGCTGTTCTCTCTGGGGCTGGAGATGGCCATCATGTGGTTCTTCGTGGATACGCTGCACTGCAACCATCTCGCGGTTAAGCTTGCCGCCAACGTGGTAGTGGTGGTGGTGAACTATGTGTTGAGCAAATTCATCATTTTCAAGCAGAAAACTGATTGACAAAAAAAGAACCGCAAAAGCGGTTCTTTTTTTGCTTATGATTCGCCTCAAATCCACACATACTAGGGAAAAGAGGTGAGTTGATGGAATCTATATGGGAGAAAACCGTTCATCTGCCCAAATTTGAGTCGCTGCGGAACGACATCCGCGCCGATGTGCTGGTCATCGGCGGCGGGCTCGCGGGACTGCTGTGCGCCTATGAACTGACCCAAGCCGGTGTGGACTGCGTATTGGCGGAAGCGGGACGGCTATGCGGCGGGGTGACGAAAAATACCACCGCCAAACTCACCGTCCAGCATGGGTTGATTTACCACAAGTTGCTGAAGGAGTTCGGCCCAGAGCGGACGAGGGCCTATCTGGAGGCCAATCAGGCGGCTTTGAAACGGTTCCGCACCTTATGCCGGGATATTCCCTGTGATTTTGAGGAAAGGCCCAGCTATGTCTACTCCCTGGACAGTCGGAAGGAACTGGAACAGGAGCTGGCCGCCCTGGATAAACTGGGTCATCCCGCCGTTCTGGCGGACAAAGTTCCTCTCCCCTTCCCCGTGGCCGGAGCGGTACGGTTTGACCGCCAGGCCCAGTTTAATCCGCTGAAATTCGCCGCCGGACTGCTAAACGGATTGAAGATATTTGAGCACACCCGGGTGCTGGAGGTTAAAACAGGAGAAGCGGTGACTGGTGGCGGCAGAATCCGGGCGGATCATATTGTGGTTGCCACCCACTTCCCTTTTCTCAACAAATTCGGATGCTACTGGTTGAAAATGTACCAGAGCCGCTCCTATGTGCTGGCCTTAGAGGGCGGGCCGAATCTGGATGGGATGTATGTGGACGGGAGCGGCAAGGGACTATCCTTCCGCAATGATCACAATCTGCTCCTGCTGGGAGGCGGCGGGCACCGCACAGGCAAACAAGGCGGCGGCTGGGCCGTGCTGGAGGACTTTACCCGCCGCCATTATCCGGGCGCCCAGCCGGTCTGCCGCTGGGCCGCCCAGGACTGCATGACGCTGGACGGCGCGCCCTATATCGGCCTATACTCCCCACGCCTCCCCAGGCTGTATGTCGTCACCGGCTTCAACAAGTGGGGAATGACTTCCTCCATAGTCGCCGCAAATCTGGTGACTGACCTGATTTTGGGCCGAGACTGCCCCTATCAGGAGGTATTTTCTCCATCCCGTTCTGTGTTTCATCCCCAACTGGCAGTCAACGCCGGGGAAAGCTCACTAAATCTGCTCACCCCCACCCGGCCCCGGTGCCCCCATCTGGGCTGCGCCCTCAAATATAATCCCCAAGAGCATTCCTGGGACTGTCCGTGCCATGGCTCCCGCTTTGCCGAAGGAGGGCAGCTGCTGGACGGCCCCGCCACCGGGGATCTGCCCCATCCCCCGCCAAAACACTCAAAAGCATGAAAAAGCCGTCCCGAAAAATCGGGACGACTTTTCTTTACCATCCGATCTCGTCCAAAATGCCCATGTTGGGATACCGATCCTTCAGCCTGCTGTCCGGATAGGTTTTGTCCAAAAAGCGGGCCACCGCACCCATGGCGGGCACTCCCGCCCTCCGCTGATCCATCCGGTATAAGGCCGCGGCGGATATCACGGTGCTGCACACCAAAAGTACCGCCGCCGCTGCGGCCGCCCGCCGCCCTGTCTGCCTGGGTACACGGTCGATCAAGGCGCACATTGCCGGAAAGACCAGCCGTACCCATACCAAAGCGGCAAAACCCCAAAACAGGCAGAACACCAGGTTGATCCGTCCATTTAAATTCAAAGGCAGATGGCGGTAATCCCAAAAATAGGCCCCGAACAACACCTCCTGAAACCAGGAGCATATGTATTCATAGGCGCCGCCCAGCACCGTGCCCACAAGCACAATCCGCACCGCCCCCTGGTCATCCATGCGTTGAAATACCAGAGTAAGCAGAACCGCCGCCAAGCCCCATACCAGGCTGAACGGCCCATACAGCAGACTGCTGCGGCTGATGAGCTCCCCACGGGTCGCCCACCAGAACACTACCTCGATCAGATCGCCCGCAAGGCCCGCGATGAAAAACAGCCAAAACACCCGATAGGCAGTGAGAGGTTTGGCGGCCGCCGCTTTGGCCTCTTCCCTTGCCTGGCTTCTGGCCGCGGCCATTACAGTTTCTTTTGTCACGCTTACCGCCTCCTTTGTTATGCTAAGCATATCATGGCAAAATAGCAAAAATGCGAAAGGAATTCTAAAATTTTCTTAAAGAAGTCCGTCCGCTTTCTGTAAAGCGGACGGACTTTACAACACTTGTTAACCGGGAGGCCAGGTCATATCCCGACCCGCCAGCACGTGGAAGTGGAGGTGGGGGACGGACTGCCCCGCCTGCTCGCCGCAGTTGGACACCACCCGGAAGTCGGTGATGCCCAGGTCCTTGGTCACCTTGGAGATGACCTCGAAGCAGTGGGCGACAACAGCGGAGTTCCACTTAGTGATCTCCCCGCAGGAGCCAATATGGGCCTTGGGGATGACCAAAAAATGGACAGGGGCCTGGGGGTCAATGTCATAGAAGGCATAGCAGAGGTTGTCCTCATACACCTTGTTGGAGGGAATCTCCCCTTTGATGATTTTGCAAAACAGACAATTTGGGTCATATCTCAACACGTCGGACATGGGTAAACCTCCTTTATTGTCAGGATTCTTATTGTTGTGGCACCACGGCGAAGAACTCCAGCGGACCGTCGCTGTTGTTAATGAGAGAATGGGCGTGCCCCTTGGGGCAGTAGTGGCAGTCCCCGGCCTTCAGCGGCTCCTCGCCGTCCTCCACCTTCACCTTCCCGGTGCCGGACAGGATATAGACGATCTCACTGCTGGTCTCGTGGGTGTGGTAGCCGATGGACGAGCCGGGAGGCAGGATGCCGTGCAAAATGCGGTTGCGCTCGTCCACGTGCATCTTGGCGTGGAGTTCCCCCTCGCCGCCTACAAAATTGGGGATGACCTCCGCCTCCATGGCGGAAAAATCAATCAGCATGAAGTTTCTCCTTTCAGACGGGTTTGAATTGGTTGCTGTCCGGGTCGTAGGCATAGCCCGCCCCGGACAGTTTACCCACCAGCTCCGCTTTGTCCTCGTCCAGCCCGTCACAGAGCGCGTCCAAGGAGGAATACTCATCCCGGAGCTTGGTGTTTACATAGCTTAATAGGATATAGGGGTCTTGGGGAAACACAAAAATGCCCCCTTACAGCCCAAGTTTCATGGCCACCACGTTGTCCACCATGGCCAGGGCATTGTCCAGCATGAGCATATCCTTGCCGCCGCCCATGGCGCTGTCCGGCTTGCCGCCGCCGGAACCGCCCGCGATGGCGCACACCTGCTTGATAATGTCCCCGGCCTTGATCCCCTTGCCCACGGCCTCCTTGCCGCAGGAACACAGGAAGGTGATCTTGCCATCGTTAACGCAGGCCAGCACCGCCACCACATTGGGAGCCTTTTCCCGGAGCATATCACCCATCTGGCGCAGGCGCTGGCCGTCCGCGTCGGGCACCGTGGCAGTAAGCACCTTCAGGCCGCCCACCTCGTGGGCGCCAAACATGATGCGGTCGGTCTCCCCCGCCGCCTCCTTGGCCTTGTACTTCTCCACTAGCTGGTGAAGGGACTTGATCTCACTCATGGCGGCCTCGGCCTTCTCCCGCAGCTCATCGGGCTTGGCCTTCAGCGCCGCCGCTGCCTGGACGGCCATCTGGTGGATGTCTTCGAAGAATTGCAGGGTTTCCTTGCCGGTGGTGGCCTCGATGCGGCGCACGCCGGACGCCACGGAGAATTCGCTTTTGATACGGAAACATCCCACCTTGGCGGTGTTGTCCAGATGGGTGCCGCCGCAGAACTCCACGGAGTACCCGTCGCCCATGTCCACCACCCGGACGGTGTCGCCGTACTTCTCGCCGAACAGGGCGATGGCCCCGCGCTGCTTGGCCTCCTCGATGGGCAGCACATCGGTGCGCACCTCGTAGCCCGCCAGAATCGCGTCGTTGACGATCTGGCTGACCTTGGCGATCTCATCGATGGTCATGGCGTTGAAGTGGGTGAAGTCGAAGCGCACGCGATCCGGCTCCACCAGGGAGCCCGCCTGGTGCACGTGGTCGCCCAGCACAGTGCGCAGAGCCTTGTCCAGCAGATGGGTGGCGGTGTGGGCCCGGCGGATGGCGGCGCGGCGGTTCTCGTCGATAGCGGCGTTCACCACAGCGCCCACCTTCAGCGCGCCCCCGGTGAGCTTGCCATAGTGCATATACTTGCCGCCCTTGTTCTTCTGCACGTCGGTGACCTGGAACACGGCATCTCCGGCAGTAATGGCGCCGTGGTCGGCAACCTGGCCGCCCATCTCGGCGTAGAAGGGGGTTTTGTCCAGCACCACAATGCCCTCTACTCCGGGCATCAGCTCCTCGGCCAGCTCATTCTCCACCACCAGCGCCACCACCTTGGCGTCCTCGATGGCGTTGTGGTCATAGCCCACGAACTCGCTCTCGGGCACGTCCTTGCCAAACTCCACGCCGGCCCAGCCCAGGTCGCCCAGGGCCTCCCGAGCCTTGCGGGCCCGCTGGCGCTGCTCCTCCATGAGCTGCTTGAACTCATCCTGATTGAGGGTCATGCCCTGCTCCTCCACCATTTCCAGCGTCAGGTCAATGGGGAAGCCGTAGGTGTCATAGAGCTTGAAGGCGTCCGCGCCGGAGAAGGTCTTTTCGCCCTTTTCCTTGTGGCCCGCCAGCATCTCGTTGAAGATTTTCAGGCCGCCGTCGATGGTCTTGGCGAAGTTCTCCTCCTCCACCCGGATGACCTTGGTGATATAGTCCTGCCGCTCCCGCAGCTCGGGGTAGTGGCCCTCGTTCTCATGGATGACGGTGTCGCACACCTGGTACAGGAAGGGCTCGTTGACGCCCAGCAGCTTGCCGTGGCGGGCGGCCCGGCGCAGCAGGCGGCGCAGCACATAACCCCGACCCTCGTTGGAGGGCAGCACGCCGTCGCAGATCATGAAGGTGGCGGACCGGATGTGGTCGGTGATGACCCGCAGGGACACGTCCTTCTCCCGGCTCTCGCCGTAGTGGGCCTTTGTGATCTCGGACACCTTGTTGGTGATGTTCATCACGGTGTCCACGTCGAACAGGGAGTTCACCCCCTGGCACACGCAGGCCAGACGCTCCAAACCCATGCCGGTGTCGATGTTCTTCTGCTTCAGCTCCTCATAATGGCCCTCCCCGTCGTTGTCAAACTGGGAGAACACCACGTTCCAGACCTCGATATAGCGGTCGCAGTCACAGCCCACGGTGCAGCCGGGCTTGCCGCAGCCGTGCTCCGGGCCGCGGTCGTAGTAGATCTCAGAGCAAGGGCCGCACGGGCCGGAGCCGTGCTCCCAGAAGTTGTCCTCCTTGCCAAACTTGAAGATGCGCTCTGCGGGGATGCCAATGACCTCGTTCCAGATGCGGAACGCCTCGTCGTCGGCGGGGGTGGTCTCGTTGCCTGCGAACACGGAGGGATACAGCCGGTCAGGGTCCAACCCCACCCACTCCGGGGAGGTCAAAAACTCCCAGGCAAAGGGAATGGCTTCCTTCTTGAAGTAGTCGCCGAAGGAGAAGTTGCCAAGCATTTCAAAGTAGGTGCCATGGCGGTCGGTGTGGCCGATATTCTCAATGTCGCCGGTGCGGATGCACTTCTGACAGGTGGTGACTCGGCGGCGGGGCGGCTCCTGCTCCCCGGTGAACCAAGGCTTCATGGGCGCCATGCCGGAGTTGATGAGCAGCAGGGACGCATCATTTTGCGGGATTAGGGAAAAGCTGGGCAGGCGCAGATGGCCTTTGCTCTCGAAGAACTTCAGGAACATCTCCCGCAGTTCGTTCAGACCGTAGGGTTTGGGATCATACATGGGAATTACCTCCAATTTATCATTTTTATTGATCAATTACTTCACCGTGGACACAAACTCTGCCCCCGTCGGGGCACTTCGCGTCAAATTGCGGGGCGTGTTCCAGGCCGTAGTCCAGCACTGCCCCGTTCAGCAGCGCGTATACCGAGGGATAGACCGTGTGCCAGAGCTCATGGCACAAAGGCGGACAGAAGTCGCCGATGATGAATTCCTCTCCCGCTTTGTGATAACCGCACCGGCATTCACTGTGTGTGATGGTCAGCTTCACTTGGGGCATTTCAGCACCTCCAAACAAAAACCGCCCCCGGCATTGGCCAGGGGCGGAAAAACCGCGGTACCACCCTGATTTACGCCGAAACGGCGCATCTCATTGCGTCCTTAACGCGAACCCACGTCCCGGTCATCCCGGGAATGCTCGGGAGTGGCACGTCCACCCGCTTGGCGCGAGGGCTTCCACTCTCCCCTCTCGCTTGTGCGCGGCGCAGCAGACTTAACTCCGTCACAGCCTTTTTATTTTATCACATTTCCGCCGCTTGTCAAGCGGATATTCTGAATACCAAAACGACAGCCGCCCGCTCCGCGTCAGTCCAGGTCGGGGCCGGGCGCCTCCTCCTTTTCCTTGCGGATCTCAGCGCTCATCCTCCGCCAGTGCAGGATAATGACGATCACGCCCGCCGCAATGAGCGCCGCGCCCACACCGCTGACAATCCGGACGGCGGTAAAGTTGCGGGGCTCTATCATCAGAATGGGGCCCATATCATCCAGATCCTGATCTGTATAGCCGTAGTACTCCTTCATCTCCTCCCGGAACATCTCGGCCAGCTCCTCTTCCATGACGACCACACAGGCGTCGACAGTTAGCTCCTCCGTAGGCATTGTGTAGTCGTTCAGATAGTCGTAGGTCTGGTCCACCAGCTTGTCCGCCACAGAAAAATCTTTGGAATGGACGGTCAGCCCCACATACCCCTCCCCGCCGGGCAGGACATAGTACTGGGAAGAGGTCTTTTTCGGCGTGACGGAGCCGGTCTTGGAATTCTTTGTCCAGGTCTGCATACTGGCAAAGGGATCCAGCAGAAAGATCACCTGTCCTGACACATGATCCCCCGCGGCCACATCCCCATCCAAGACATCCTCAAAGTCCTTGGCCTGCTTGAAGGAGATGATGGTGTCTCCCAGAGAGATCCACAGGGCCGCCACACCAAATATGATTAGAACAAAACCGACATAGCTGAGTTTTTTCAGAAAATTCATTTTGATTTCCTCCTATTTCTCGATCAAATAAAGCGGGCAGCAACACAGGTTACTGCCCGCGAAAGGTCTTGCTTCTTTAAGGGCAGGTGTCAATATAGAGGCCACCCGAACTCCCTTGTCTATCACTCGTCGCCGAAGCTGATGCCCAGCAGCCGGGCCTCGGCGATGATGTCGGACTTGGGGTCGATGGTCTTGAGCTTACCCGCGATCTCCTTGAGGGGCACGGAGGTGATGACCCGGTCGCGGATGGCCACCATGTTGCCAAACTCGCCCCGGTCGATCATCTGTGCGGCGGTAGCACCCAGGCGGGAGGACAGCACCCGGTCATAGGCACAGGGATTGCCGCCCCGCTGCATATGGCCGGGGACGGTGACGCGGACTTCCTTGCCGGTCTTTTTCAAGATCTTGTCGGCGATGGCGTAGGACACGGAGGGGTACTGCTCCAGCAGCTCCGCCATATGCTTCTTGTACTCCTTCTTGGACATGGCGGCCTCTTTCTGGGACATGGCCCCCTCGGCCACCGCCAGAATGGTGAAGCCGTTGCCGGAGGCAGCGCGCTGGTTGATCTTGGCCAGCACAGCGTCGATATTGTAGGGGATCTCGGGGATGAGGATGATATCCGCGCCGCCGGCCATGCCCGCATTCAGAGTGAGCCAGCCCGCCTTATGGCCCATGATCTCCACCATGAACACCCGGTTGTGGGAGGCGGCGGTGGTATGGATGCAGTCGATCACGTTGGTGGCAATGTCCACGGCGCTCTGGAAGCCGAAGGTCATGTCGGTGCCCCACAGGTCGTTGTCAATGGTCTTGGGCAGACCGATAACGTTCAGCCCCTCCTCGCTGAGGAGATTGGCGGTCTTCTGGCTGCCGTTGCCGCCCAACACCACCAGGCAATCCAGCCGCAGCCGGCGGTAGGTGTATTTCATGGCTTCCACCTTATCCAGGCCGTTGGCGTCGGGCTCCCGCATCAGCTTGAAGGGCTGGCGGCTGGAACCCAGGAAGGTGCCGCCCCGGGTGAGCAGGCCGGTAAAGTCAATGGGGGTCAGCTTTTTGTAGTCCTCGTACATCAGGCCCTTGTAGCCGTCGATAAAACCGACGATCTCCACTTCATTGCCATAGATGTTGTAGAGGCCCTTGGCCACACCGCGCATGGTTGCGTTAAGCGCTTGGCAGTCGCCGCCGCTGGTGAGTAATCCAATCCGTTTCATAATACGTGCTCCCTTCCAAAACGATATATTTTAGCCTTTCCGGCTGTATCAACAGTGTACGCTATTCCCGCCCCAAAATACGGCCCAGCAGGCCCGAGCTGCGGGTTTGGATCTTGACAGTTGGCCGCTTTGGGGCAGCGGGAACCGCTTTTGCCGCAGGTTCAGGCCGTTTCCCCGTCGTTTTAGCGGCGGGGACGCGCACAGTCTCCTGGGGTCGAGACAGCCCCCACGCGCCGGCATAGGCTTGGTCGCAGAAATACTCCTGGGCGTTGAAGGGCTCACCCTCAACCCGGATGTACTCGCCGTCCGGCTGCTGGACGCGGCCCTTGGCGGTATCCCGGAGCTGATCCTGGAACATCTGCTCCAGATGAGCGCGCAAATCGCTGTCATAAACGGGCGCGGCCACCTCTACCCGCCGGGTGGTATTGCGGGTCATAAAGTCCGCCGAGGAGATATACACCTGGCGGCGCTCCCCTTCGCCGAAAATATAGATCCTGGCATGCTCCAGATAACGGCCCACAATGCTGACAACGCGGATGTTCTCCGTCATCCCGGGAATGCCGCTCACCAGACAGCAGATGCCCCGGATCACCAGGTCGATCTTCACCCCGGCCTGGGACGCCTCAATGAGCTTGTCGATGACGACCTTGTCGGTGAGGCCGTTGAGCTTGAAGCCCAGATAAGCTGGCTCCCCGGCTTTTGCCTGCTCAATCTCCCGGTCCATGAGGGCCAGCAGCTTGGGCCGCAGGCAGGCGGGGGCCACCATGAGATGGCGGCTCTCCTCCAGCACCTCGCCCATGGACAGGGCGTTGAACACCTGGGCTGCGTCCGCCCCGATCTCGGGGTTGGCGGTCATGAGGGCGTAGTCGGTGTACAACCGCACGGTGTCCTCATTGTAATTTCCAGTGCCGATCTGGGTGGTGTACTCCACCTGGTCATGGTGCTGTCGGGTAATGAGCAGCAGCTTGGAGTGAACCTTCAGCCCGTCCAGACCATAGATGACCCGGCACCCGGCCCGCTCCAGCACCCGAGACCAGCCGATGTTGTTCTCCTCATCGAATCGGGCGCGCAGCTCCACCAGAGCCACGACCTCCTTGCCGTTCTCGGCGGCATCCACCAAAGCCTCCACGATCTTGCTGTTGTGGGCCACCCGGTAGAGGGTCATTTTGATGGACACCACCTCCGGGTCCTGCCCCGCCTCCTGCAAGAGCCGAAGCAATGGCCGGACGCTCTCGTAGGGATAGGTGAGCATCACGTCCCGACGGCGGATCTGCTCCGTCATGGAAATCAGGGGATCCACGTTGGGGGAATTCTGAGGCACCCGGCGGGGATAAAACAGCTCCGTCTTATCCCGAAGCATATCCCGCAATGCACCAAGGAACGACAGATCCAGAGGGATTTCGCTGGCAAACAGGTGCTTTTTGGACAGGCCCAGGCAGCGGCACAGGCTGTCCCGCACGGTGTCGGTGAGCTTGCCCTGGTAGTCCAGCTTCACCGGCTGGAGCCGCTTGCGGCGGCGGATCATCTTCTCCATGGTCTTGCGGTACTCATCCGCCGCCATATCGTCCATCTCCGGCGAGGCGTCGTCCAGATGGATGTCCGCGCTGCGCACCAGACGGATCAACACCGTGTCCTCCACCTTATAGTGGACGAACAGCTTGGGCAGGAAGTTGGCAATGAGCTCCTCGACCAGCACAAACCGCTGCCCCTCCCCAGGAATGGGAATCAGCCGGCGCAAAACACCCTCTCCGCAGGGGACGATACCCATGCGCTCGCCGCTGCTCTTGGTCTTGAGGATGGCCACCGCGTAGATTTCTTTGTTCTTCAGGAATGGGAAGGGCTGTTTGCGCCCGATGATCTGAGGTGACAGAAGGGGCAGCACATTGGAGGTAAAATACTTCTCCAAAAAGGACTGTGTCTTATCCTGTAGATTGCCAAAGCGGCACATCTCCGCGCCATAAACCGCCAGCTCCCGCAGAAGGTTCTTGCAGATCCGATCCCTTTCCGCCAGAAACGCTTTGGTCTTCGTCAGAACAGCGGCAGTCTGCTCAGCGCCGGTCATCCCCGTCTTATCATCGACGGCCCCCGTCTGAATCATATCCATCAGCGCGCCCACCCGCACCATGTAAAACTCGTCCAGATTGCTCTGGAAGATGGCGGCGAAGTTCAGCCGCTCACACAGAGGGTTGGCGGGATCCTCCGCCTCTTCCAGCACACGCTGATTAAACAGGAGCCAAGACAGCTCACGGTTGACATAGCATGGACTGGCGCTGGGCGCGGGGGCAGCGCTGGGCTGGTCTTTCATCATCCATCACATCTCCTCGTCTGAAGCGCTCTCTATAGGAAATAATGTACCATTCTTTTCCGCCGGACGCAAGCCCTTTCGTGACTTTTTTAAGCTGATGACTTTCGCGGCAGCCGGCTTCCCCCTGCCTCACAGCCCCGGAACCACTTCTTGGTTTAACCTGCTTTTGCGCTCTTTCCAGTCCGGCATATGATCGCTCAGAAAATCATAAAAGCCCTTGCTGTGGTTCGGATATAAGAAGTGAACAAGTTCGTGTAAGACCACATAATCTACGCACGGAATGCGGGCTTGGATCAGAGAAAAATTGAACGTCACCACTTTCCGATGAACGCTGCAGCTCCCCCATAGCGTACGCATTTTGCGTACCGAGACGCGGGGCTTCTCTATGCCATATTTTTCTATCACAGGATACCATTCATCGACCCGTTCTTCCAGGATAGTCTTTGCCTGACCGCGCCACCATGTTTCAAATACGGCTTTAACCCTCTCCTGATTGTCCGTATCCCGTGCGCAAATGTGAATCTTTTTCTCTTCTTGATAGACATAATCCTTTCCACAGTCTGACACGACTAAGGTCATGTCTTCTCCGAGCAGCTTTATGGAGGATCCATTCCTGATCCCACGTTTCGCCGCAGCGCCGGCTGCCTTTTGAAAGAACTCCAGCTTTGCCTCTATCCACCCGCTCTTCTCTCTCAAAAAGGTTTCGGCCCATTTTGTCGAAACCCTAATCGGAATGGATAGTCTGACCGTTTGCTCCGGGTAAACTTTCAGTCGGCAGGTTTTCATCTTCTTGCGCTCAAGCTCAACTGGCACCTTGTTCCCTGACGTGGGCAGCGTAATGATAATCGTCTTCATTGTTCATACGGCTTATTCCAGTTCCACCGTCGCCGGGGGCTTGGAGGTGATGTCATACAGCACCCGGTTGACCCCCTTGACCTCGTTAACAATGCGCACAGACACCCGATCCAGCAGCTCGTAGGGGATCCGCGCCCAGTCCGCCGTCATGAAATCGTCGGTGGTCACCGCCCGCAGAGCGATGGCGTAATCGTAGGTTCGCCCATCGCCCATCACCCCCACGGAGCGCATATTGGTCAGGGCGGCGAAGAACTGGCTCAAATTCTTCTCCTCTCCCGCCTTCGCCATCTCCTCCCGGAAAATGGCGTCCGCCTCCCGGAGGATGTCCAGCTTGTCCTTTGTGATATTTCCGATCACCCGGATGGCCAGACCCGGCCCCGGGAAGGGCTGGCGCACCACCATGTACTCCGGCAGACCCAGCTCCCGGCCCAGTTGGCGCACCTCATCCTTGAACAGCAGGCGCAGGGGCTCCACGATCTCCTTGAAGTCCACATAGTCCGGCAGGCCGCCTACGTTGTGGTGGCTCTTGATGACGGCGGCGTCCCCCGCCCCGGACTCAATCACATCGGGATAGATAGTGCCCTGGGCCAAAAAGTCCACGGTCCCCACCTTTTTGGCCTCTTCCTCAAACACCCGGATGAACTCCTCGCCAATGATCTTCCGTTTCCGCTCCGGCTCGTCCACCCCAGCCAGCTTAGCCAGGAACCGTCCCTCTGCGTCCACCCGGACAAAGTTCATGGCCCATTTGGAGAACGCGGCCTCTACCTCGTCCCCCTCGTTTTTCCGCATGAGGCCGTGATCCACAAACACGCAGGTGAGTTGCTCCCCCACCGCCTCGGCCAACAGGGCCGCCGCCACGGAGGAGTCCACACCGCCGCTGAGGGCCAGAAGCACCTTGCCGTCCCCGATCTTCTCCCGCAGGGCGGCTACGGCGGTGCGCTTATAGTCCTCCATGGTCCAGTCTCCGGCTGCATGGCACACTTCATAGAGGAAGTTGCGGATCATGTCCACGCCGCGCTCGGTGTGGTTCACCTCAGGGTGGTACTGCACGCCGTAGAAGCCCCGGCTCTCGTCGGCAATGGCCACATTGGGGCAGGCGTCCGAGTGGGCCATGAGGGCAAAGCCCTCGGGCACCTTTTCCATGTAGTCCCCGTGGCTCATCCAGGTGATGCCCGTCTCCGGCAGACCCTTGAACAGCCTGCATCCCGTCTCAAAATAGGTGACGGTCTTGCCGTACTCCCGGGCGGAGTCATCCTGGGCAGCGGTGACCCGCCCCCCTAGATGGTGGGCCATCAGCTGGCAGCCATAGCAGATGCCCAAAATGGGCACGCCCCAGGTGAAGATCTCAGGATTGACCTGGGGGGAGTTTTCCAGATAGACGGAGTTAGGCCCCCCGGTAAAAATGATCCCGATGGGCTCCATGGCCCTCAGGTCGGCCAGAGGGGTGGTGTAGGGCTTGACCTCGCAGTACACGCCGCACTCCCGGACCCGCCGGGCGATGAGCTGGTTGTACTGCCCGCCGAAATCCAGCACGATCACAAGCTGATGGCTCATACGCTCTCTCCCTTTTCTCTCAGCGGACTGCATTGGCAACTCCGCCGATTTGTATTTTACAGCCACAAAAAATCGTCCAATTCCCCGTGCTCAAACAGGACGGGTATCTCATGCTTCTCCTCATCCCGCACCGGGAGGAACAGCTCCAGCTTGGTCAGCCGTCTGCCGCACTCAGGGCAACGGTACTGGATCGCCCCACAGGCGTACATTCCCGGGGGGATGTCCGCCTTTTTGTCCACCATGCGCAGATGCTTCTTGTAATAGCCCGCATCCTCATGGCGCACATAATTGCCCACCGTCATACCGGGCAGCGCGAACAACTGCTTGCGAGCCTTCTCCATCTCACATTTGCAGCCCTTGCACCAGTTGTCCTGGAACCTGGCCAGCATTTTGTCAATCAGGCCCATTTCAGTCCCCCGACGCCTGTCTGGCCGCGTCCAGCACCTGTACCATCATGTCCGCCTTGGAGATGGCCTCTAGGATCTTCGGGTCGTCCATCCTCCAGCGCTGATTAGAGGTGAAGGTGTTTACCCGCACCCTCACCCCGTCGATGAGGAACAGGAAGCTCACCCGGCTGGTGCCGCGCATGAAGCCCGCACCGCCTGCTCCGTCATTCGTCCAAGCCCTGGTAATGCGGCTGGCAGGCATGACATATTGCTCAAAGGGATTCCAGAACAACAGCAAGGCCACCTTGCCCTGGCGTATATCCACCGCCACGGTCTGGTTGCTGCCGTAGAAGGTCTGGTTGCGGTTAAACCCCTGGTCGTCGAGCTGCTTCATCATCTGCTTTTTCTGCTGGTTCCAGATGGTGGTGGGGCCCAGGATCCACCACGCCACGGACAGAAGCGTGGGGCCCATAAAACACACCACCGCCCCGGCGCCGCCATCACGGAAGAAATAGTAACCGATCAGGCCGCCCAGCGCGATCACCGCAATGGGCGCGGCAATCACCAGCAGCAGATAGACGATATTGATCTTTTTCACAGGTTTCGTGTTCATTTTAAACAATCTCCTTTTTAGAACATTTGGACATTCTCCCTTGTTCCCTTGGACAGCCGGTCCGGCCCGTCAGTCCCACTCCCCTTTCTGCTCCTCCCCTTTTTTCTTCCGGGGCGCAAAGAAGTAGGGGAACAGCCCAATCCTGGCCCCCAAGGCGTGGATGAGCGGGAAGCACACCAGGATCGTGACCATCTGCACCACACTGGTGTAGCCGCTGGTGTAAACCTCCTGGCTGGCCTTGCCGCCAACTCCCAGCATATCCACATAGAAATCGGTGCGGCTCAAGGGTTCGGAATACTCGATCTGATGGATAAAATTCTCATTGAAGGTGAGATCCTCGTGCACCACCCGGCCCACGGGCAGGGTATGCTCGCTGGAGTAGTACTCCCCGTCGTACTGGACGCTCTCCATGTTGATGACAACGGCCACCCGTTCGCCGGAGGGCAGAGTCACCGCGTGCATATAATAATTGCCGTAGTAGCCCGCCCCGCGGTTGCGGTACTCGATGCCCGGGGAGACAATGGTAAATGTGTCGTGGCTGAGCAGATCGTCCACACTCTGGGCGCGGAACACATCCTTCCCTGCCCTGCCGCCGATGTCCCCGTCGGCCACCGTATGCTTTTCCACATAGCTCTTATAGGTTTCGGCTAAAATCACTTCCGCCACCCTTACCGCACCCACGCTGATCCCAAAGGCGATCAGCAGGGTCAGCCAGATGTCAAACCTCATCCGATGATAGCGCATACCCTCTCACCTCATCCTGTCCCGTCGGGGCGCCCTTCCCGCTGTCTCTTCCATGTCATTGTTCGGAATGCTCTTTATTTTACCGTATTTCTCCAAAAAAAACAAGAATATCTCTCGGTCATTTTCCACATATTATAGGAATCCAAATCACGTACCGATTGGAAGGCGGAACATCCCAACGACAACCCCGCCCGAGCGCATGGAGGTTTTTATGTTTGTGGTACTCATACGCACCGTGGTGCTCTACCTGTTCATTGTGGTGGGCATCCGGCTGCTGGGCAAGCATCAGATCGGCCAGCTGGAACCCTCCGAGCTGGTGCTCACCCTCATCATCGCCGATCTGGCCTCCGTCCCCATGCAGGACAACGGCATCCCCCTGCTGTGGGGACTGATCCCCATTGTGGTGCTGCTGGCCCTGTCCACCATCATTTCGGTGCTCTGCACCCGGTCCATTCGGTTCCGGGCACTGCTGTGCGGACGGCCTTCCATCGTGGTGGAAAACGGCCAGGTGCTGGAGGCGGAGTTGAAAAAGAACCGCCTCACTCTGGACGAGCTGATGGAGGAGCTGCGCATCCAGGGCTACGCCGACTTCAAATCCATCAAGTTCGCACTGCTGGAAACCAACGGGCAGCTTTCCGTGCTGCCCTTCGCCGCAGAAAAGCCCGTCACCGCCGCCCAGATGGGGGTATCCACCCAGGAAACCGGGCTGCCGGTGGTGTTGGTCAGCGACGGGCATCTGCTGGAACACAACCTGAAGGGGCTGGGCTATGAGCCTGTCTGGCTGGAAAAGCAGCTGGCCAGCCACGGCCTGCACTCCTACCGGCAGGCGTTCCTGCTCACCGTGGACGAAGTGGGCACCACCTACTGCATACCCAAAAAGGAGGCGGCAAAATGAAGCGGCTGTATCTCTCCATCGGGCTGATTGCCCTGCTGGCCGCCCTGTCCGGCCTGCACACCTGGCAGCTGAACCGCGTCATCAGCCAGCTCACTGATCAGCTCACCCAGGCCCAGGAGCTGGTAGAGCGGGAGGACTGGGAGGGCGCCGCCCGCCTCACCCACCAGGCAAAGGATCGCTGGATGGAGTGCGAAGGCTATCTCCACATCACCCTGCGCCATGCCGACACCGACGCCATCCAGATCTCCATGGACGAGGCCCTGGCCTTCCTGGAGGGCGGCGAAAAGCAGCCCGCTGAGTACGCCGCCGTCAACGCCCGGCTGCTGACTCAGTTGGGACTGCTGGTGGAGGCGGAGCTGCCCACCCTCACCAATTTGCTTTAGCTGTAAAGGAAATCCCCTTTTCAAATGAAAAGGGGATTTCCTTTATTTCAACGTGGCAACGGTCACGCCGTCCTCGCCCTCGCCGTACACGCCGGGGCGGAATTCCTTCACGTAGCGGCTCTTTTTCAGGTGCTCCCGCACCGCCTTGCGCAGCGCGCCGGTGCCCTTGCCGTGGATGATGGTCACCGTCTCCAGCTTGCCCATGAGGGCGTTGTCCAAAAACAGGTCCACCGCCCCCAACGCCTCGTCCACCATCATCCCCCGCAGGTCCAGCTCCGCCTTGGCGGCCGCAGCCCGGAAGGGGCGGCTCACGGCGGCATTGCGCTGTTTATCCTTGGCGCTCTGCTTCTTCCGGGCGGTGACATCCTCCAGCACCCGCACCTCGCTCTGCTTGGCCTTCATCTTCAAAATACCCGCCTGGAGCTGGATGGTGCCGTCCTTATTGATGCCGACAACCTCCGCCTGGGTGCCCATCTTCACCAGCTCCACCGTGTCGCCTACTACGGCGTCTCGGGTGGGCGGCGGGGGCGGCAGATCCTCTTTCTTGCCCCCCAGGGCGGCGTCCGCCTCGTTCAGCTTCCGGCGCAGCTCGGCCCTCTGCTCGTTGTCGTCCACCCATTCCTTGGCCTGCTCCTGGCGGCGGCGCATTTCATTCAGCTCTTTAAAGGTCTGGTCGGCGGCGTCACGGGCCTGCTCGATGATGGAGCGGGCCTCCGCCTGGGCCTTCTCGGTGGCCTTTCGCCGCTCCTCCTCAATGTGGGCGCGGTACTGTTCCGCCTGGGCCCGGGCCTCCTCCATCTCCCGGCGCAGCTTAGCCGCCTGCTCCTTCTCCTTTTCCATGGCCTGGCGCTGGATGTCCAATTGGCTGAGCACGTCCTCAAAGCGCACGTTCTCCGCGTTGATGCGGTCTGCGGCCTTCTGGATGATATAGTCGGGCAGGCCCAATCTCCGGGAGATGGCAAAGGCGTTGGACTTGCCCGGGATGCCGATGAGCACCCGGTAGGTGGGGGCCAGCGTCTCCACGTCAAACTCGCAGGAGGCGTTCTCCACCCCGGCGGTGGTCATGGCATACACCTTCAGCTCGGCGTAGTGGGTGGTGGCGGCCACCGTGGCCCCCATCCCCCGGGCGGACTCGATGACGGCGGCGGCCAGGGCCGCGCCCTCCACCGGGTCGGTGCCCGCGCCCAGCTCGTCGAACAGGATCAGCGTTTCGTCGTCCGCCTGCTCCAAAATGGCCACAATGTTGGTCATGTGGGAGGAAAAGGTGGACAGGGACTGGTCGATGGACTGCTCGTCCCCGATGTCCGCCAGCACGGCGGAGCACACTTTGACAGTGGAGCCGTCTGCCGCCGGGATGTGCAGGCCGCACTGGGCCATCAGGGTGAGCAGGCCAAGGGTTTTCAGCGTCACCGTCTTGCCGCCGGTGTTGGGGCCGGTGATGACCAGGGTGTCGAATTTGCCGCCCAGGGTCAGGTCGTTGCGCACGGCGGTCTTGGAATCCAGCAGGGGATGGCGGGCACGGCGCAGCTCGATGTGGCTGCCCAGCGCCGGCTCCATAGCCCCCATGGCGGAAGACAGCTTGGCCCGGGCAAAGATGCAGTCCAGGGACACCAGGGTCTGGTAGTCGTCCTCAATGTCCGCTTTGAACCCGGCGCAGTCGGCGGACAACTCCGCCAGAATGCGCTCGATCTCCTTCTGCTCCTTGGCCTGGAGCTCCCGCAGCTCGTTGTTGGCGTTCACCACCCCCATGGGCTCAATGAAGAAGGTACCGCCCGAGCCGGATACGTCATGCACCAGGCCGGGGATGTCGTTTTTGTGCTCGCTCTTGACGGGCACCACGTACCGGCCCCCCCGCATGGTGATGATGGCGTCCTGCAAATACTTGGACTGGTTAGAAGAAATGAGCCGGTTCAGCACGTCCCGCACCTTCCCCGCCGCCGCCCGGATGTGCCGCCGGATGTCGGCCAGCTCCGGGGAGGCCGCGTCGGCGATCTCGTCCTCGCTGAGGATGGAGCCGGTGATTTTGTCCTCCAGGAAGCGGTTGGCGGTGAGGCTTTCAAAGTAGCCGTCCAGCACGGTTTTGACCTCGCCATTCCCCGCGCCGTACTCCCGGACGCTCCTCGCGCAGCGCAGCACCTGGGCAATGTCCAGCAGCTCCCGGGTATTCAGCGCGCCGCCGCGATCCGCCCGTTGGAGGGCCGCAGCCACCGGCTTCACGCCAGACAGGGAGGGCGTGCCGTGCTTCACCAAGAGGTCAAAGGCGGCGGAGGTCTGCTTTTGCAGGCGGTGTACATCGTTCTGCACATCCAGCGGCCGCAGGGCCAGACAGCGCTCCTTGCCCTCCTCGGTGGCCGCCTCGTCCGCCAGCAGGGCCAGCACACGGGGCAGCTCCAAGGTCTCGATGGATTTTTCAAATAATTGCGTCATGATCTTTTCCTCAATTTATAACGAAGGTTTGTAAGTAATTTTCTTGTAGAAGTCCAGCGTCCGAAACCCCCGCTCCAGCCGGGTCATCAGGTACGCTTCCGACGCGTCGGACAGCTTTTGCAACCCCTCGCCGTCCAGCCGGAAGGACAGCAGACGCTTCCGGGGCCCCCAAGTGATGTGCCGCAGGGCGGCCAGCGCCGCCGTAGTCAGCGGCATAGACACCCCCTCCCCCAGCTTGTCCCGGCAGGTGCCGCAGTGGACGGTGCCCTCACCCAAATGGATGTGGGGCTCGCGGGGCTGCTCCCGCCCGCACACACCGCACCGGGCAATCTGGGGCTCATACCCCGCCAGGGCCATAGACCGCCACTCAAAGGCGGCCTTCACCTGGGGCAGGGGCACAGGCAGCTTATCCAAGGCGTGGAGGCAGTTCAGCGTCACCGCCAGCAAGCCGGGGTCTGGCTGGCCCTCCTCGGCCAAAGCTTCGGTGACTTCTACAAAGTAGCTGGCCAGGGCGATCTTCTCCAAATCCCCCCGTACCCCATCAAACAGCCGCTCGGACGCGGTCTCCTTCACGGCCCACCGCCCATTGTACTCATACAGGGTAAACTCCCCCCAGGCCAGCAGCTGACAGCCGGAGGCGATGGGGCTGTCCTTCTTCCGGCATCCCCGGGCGGACACGGTGAGCTTGCCCTCCTTCTCGGTGAGCAGGGTGAGTATCTTATCCGATTCCTTGTAATTCACCTCGCGCAGCACGAGGGCGTTCGTTGTCAAGTGCATAGCGACGCTCCTATGTACCGCCCCGGCGAAGCGCCGTCAGGCGGTTTAATTCAGGTGAAACCCCCGGGTCTGCCTGGAATGTCGTCCAATGGGCCGGGCTGGACGTCGGCGGTTGTACCCTCCGCCCCCGGCCCGGCATCATTCTTCATCTGCCCCATCCGCTCTCGGCTCATGAGCCAGGCCTCCGGCATCCCAGTCGTCCAAAACAGGCCCCAATACGGTTCGTTCATCATCTGCCGTCCCTCCTGTCCATGGTTAGCATGGGCAGGGGCGGGCGGATTATGTCAGGGAATTTTTGCGTCCTCTGCCTCCGCTATGGCGGAGGCGCTCCAGCGCAGCAGACGGGCAAAAGCGGTTTCCAGCGGCTCTCCGGCTCCCTGCTTGGTCAGGCCGAGCTCCAAGATCTTCCGCTCATCACCGGAAAGCCGGGTCAGCAGATCCTTCTTCGCCCGCACATTTTCGCCGGTACGCAGCTCGTGCTGGGCACGCAGGACGAAGAAAATACTTTTGTGGGCGTTTGCCAAAAACTGCGGCCGTTTCTCCTTCGTCCCGTAGAGGTAGGTATGAACCGCAGCATGATACAGTCCAGACGCACCCACGGCCACCGCGTCCGCCAGGTCGTTTCGGTCCAAAGGGGGCAGCAGCTCCGCCAGGCTTCCGTACACGTCCCGGGTGTCCCGGGCCACCCCCAGCAGGTCGTATTTCGGCCAGCTCTTCAGCTCCGCCGCCCCGCACAGGAAACCGCAGGCTTTCTCCCCCTCGGGCATGGCGGACACAATGGCCCGGTAGGCGTCCAGGTCGGCCAACTCCACCCGATCCAGCACTGTTACCACGTCGATGTCACTGTCTTCGTTGGCCTCTCCCCGACCGTAGCTGCCCTGGAGTCCCAGGAACAACAGCCGGGGGCCAAACTCATCCGTCAGCTTCCCGGTGAGCTCTTTCATCCAATTTTCGATGTCTACCATAGCTCAGTCCTCAGTATACCCGAAATTCTGGATGGCCGCTGGGTTGTCCCGCCAGTTCTCCTTCACCTTCACCCATGTCTCCAAATACACCTTGGCCCCCATGAACGCCTCCATATCCTGCCGGGCCTGGGTACTGATCTTCTTCAGCATGGCCCCGCCCTTGCCGATGATGATGCCCTTGTGGGAGGCTTTTTCACAATATATAGTCACATGGCAGTCGATGATGTCGTTGTCCCGCTGGGAGAACTTGGTCACCTCCACCGCCGTGCCGTGGGGGATCTCCTTGTCCAGCTCCCGCAGCAGCTTCTCCCGGACGATCTCCGCCATGATCTGCCGCTCCGGCTGGTCGGTGACTGCCCCGTCGGGGAACAGCTGGGGCCCCTCGGGCAGCCAGCCGCCCAGCACCTCCAGCAGTTCATCTACACCCTCGCCGGTTTTCGCCGAGATGGGCACCACCGCGTCCCAGTCATAGGCCGCGCCGTACACCGCCATCACTGCCAGCAGCTTTTCCTTCTCCACCGTGTCAATCTTGTTGATAACCAGCGCGGCGGGGGCGCCCAGCGCGCGGATGCGGTCAATCAGCTCCTGCTCCGGCCCGCCGATGTGGTCTACCGGCTCCACCAGCAGCATGACGCCGTCCACATCCGCCACCGACTGGCGCACCACCTTGACCATATAGTCCCCCAGCCGGGTGCGGGCGCGGTGCAGGCCCGGCGTGTCCACGAACACGAACTGGCTCTCCCCCCGGTTGAGAACGGCGCAGATACGGTTTCGGGTGGTCTGGGGCTTTGGGGAGACGATGGCAATTTTCTCCCCCGCCAGCGTGTTGGTCAGGGTGGACTTGCCCACGTTGGGCCGTCCGCAGATGGTGATAATGCCGCTTTTCTTGATGTTCATGTTAGGTAATCCTCAACTTTCTTTGAGCATTTTAGTTTTCGCCGTGATAGTCCAGATTTTCCCATTTAAACCGTTCCGGAAAGAAATCAGTTCCTGCATCCGGCGCAAAATACTGGTAGTACACCTGGGTCAGCTCCCCGTCGATCCGATCCTCTACTTTGATCCAGGAAGGGAAATAGGACACTTCATCTACGTATATCCGGTTTTCATCATCGTACCCCGTCTCGATCCGCCGGATGCACACCAGCGCTCCATCCTCCCAGCGGTAGAAGGTGGTCAGGCCGTCCCCACCGCCGCTGTAGCGGGCCCAGCCGTCGATCACCTCTGTCTCCGGGTTGCAGCGGGGCGAGGATATCTCCCTGTACTCCGGCACTTCCACAAACTGCCCCGCGTCCTCATCCCAACCCCAGAGATACCAGTAATTCGGCTGATTTCCCATGGCATACATATAGCTGAAATCCATGTACCCGTCAAAGTTAGCGTCCACCACCTCATGCCAATGATATGTCCCCCAAGTTGTCCCTTCCAGCTTCTGGATTGGTTGGCTTATATCCTTGGGATTCCAAACAGTAAAGCACACTGGGTATTCCCACGACTCCCACTCTGGTTTCGGCTCCGGCCCCCGCTCCTCCAGCTCCGCTGTCACCAGCAGCGTTCCCAGTCTGCCCCCAGTGTCCACCAGGAAAGCGTCGTGATCGTCGTCGATGGGCTGTCGGGCCAAAAGCTCCTCCAGCGGGTCTTGGGTTGGGGATGGCGCTTCCGACGGCGCAGATTCCTTCATCGGAGTAGCCGTACCCAGCGGCACAGACACGGTCTCTACCGGCTCCTCCGCCTGGCATCCGGCCAGCAGCAGCGACAGGGCTGCCGCCAGCAAAGCATAGCGCATTTTCATGTATTTTTCTCCCGCTCTAATCCTAATTCCTTCATGATGCTCTCCTCTCTTTCGCGCATCTGGGCCTTCATGGGCCCCTCGTCCAGGTGGTCATAGCCCAGCAGATGCAGGATGGAGTGGACGGCTAAATACGCCAGCTCCCGGCGGTTGGAGTGACCGTATTCCTTGGCCTGGGCTTGAACCCGCTCCATGGAAATACACATATCCCCCAGGGGCACCAGACCGGTGGCCGGGTCGGCATCGTCCGACCTGGGCTTGTCCCCCGGGGTCAGGTCGAACATGGGGAAAGACAATACATCGGTGGGTACGTCTACCCCCCGCATATCAAAGTTGATTCGGTGGATGCCCGCGTCATTGGTGACAAGGGCATTAACTTCACAGGGCACATCCACTCCTTCCCCGTCAAGCGCGGCTAGGATGGCCTGGCGGAGACATTCCTCCGCACCCTCCGGCACATCTGTTTCGGCAGAGATAATGATCTCATGTTTGGACATGGCGATTTCTCCTCTTAACGTCTCTCTCTCTTAGCGGCACGGCGCTTCTCATCGTCCTCATACGCCTTGATGATCCGCTGGACGATGACGTGCCGCACCACATCTGCCCCGGTGAGCTGGCAAATGGAAATATCCTCCACGCCCTTCAGCACCCGCATGGCCTCCTTCAGGCCGGACACCTTGTCCACCGGCAGGTCGATCTGGGTGGCGTCGCCGGTGATGACGATTTTGGAGCCAAACCCCAGCCGGGTGAGGAACATTTTCATCTGCTCCCGGCTGGTGTTCTGGGCCTCGTCTAAAATGATAAAGGAATCGTCCAGCGTCCGCCCGCGCATATAGGCCAAGGGGGCCACCTCGATATTCCCCCGCTCCAGGTATTTTTGGTAGGTTTCCGCCCCCAGCATATCAAACAGCGCGTCGTACAGCGGGCGCAGATAGGGATCGACCTTGGACTGTAAGTCCCCAGGCAGGAAGCCCAGCCGCTCTCCGGCCTCCACGGCGGGACGGGTCAGGATGATGCGGTTAATCTGCTTCTCCCGGAAAGCCGCCACCGCCGCCGCCACGGCGAGGTACGTCTTGCCCGTGCCGGCGGGGCCCACGCCGATGGTGACGGTGTTGTTTTTGATGGCGTCCACATACTTCTGCTGACCGATGGTTTTGGCCTTGATTGGCTTGCCCTTGGCGGTGACGCACACCACGTCCCCGGCCAGCTGGGCGATCTTGCCCTCGTTGCCGGAGCGAACCAGTTCGATGATATACCGCACGTTCTGCTGGCCGATGGCCTCCCCCTTGGCGGACAGGGTGAGCAGGCCCTGGATGGCCTTCACCGCCAGCATGACGTTCTCGCCCTCGCCGGAAATCTTCAGGTTGGACTCCCGGTTGACCACCGAAACGTCCAACTCCTGCTCAATGAGCCGGATATTCTCGTCAAACAGGCCGAACAGGTTGACGGCCTCCTCCATCCGCTCGATGCTGATGCTCTGCTCTGTCATGCGTACACTCCTCTATGCGGCGCTCAGCCGCTGTCTTTGGTATCCTCCTGGGGCGTACCGGGGATACGTCCCACTTCCCCTTCCCGCTCCACAGTGCGTCCGATCTCCTCCCGGCACTCCGCCAGCAGGGTGACAGTGAGAAGCCCGCCCTCCTCCTTGGTGACAAAATCGGTGCGCAGGGCCTCTCCCCCGTTGGCCGCCAGCAGCTCCTCCAGCCGGGCCAGCAGAGCCCGCTCCAGCCGGGCCGCGGCCTCCTCCCCGTCTATGGGCCGCTCCTCCAGGGTGTAGGGGCGCAAAGTCGTCGTAGTCACCCAGACGGGCACGGAACGGCCAAAGGGAGTCAACTGCTCAGTCCTGGTTATTTTATCATATCTGCCCTGGGAAATGCTACTGTTTTCAAAAAAATCCAGGTCGTTCCACAAAATTTTTATGCCGTACTTTGTTTGCTCCTCTCCGGTGTACATCTTTGCCTGGTATGTGAGGGGGATTGTCTCCTCCAACGTGCGCCACGTCCGGGCTGTGACAGACCCGGCGGCGTGTACGATCAGATGCCCCAGATCCACTGTGCCATATTCAGGTTCTTTTAAATCCAAATCCCCGCTGATGAGTACCTCCCCTTTGGCCACGATGTCCCCATCTTGAAACATGGCCCTACCCGAGTTCGCCTGGATCTCTTCGATGATGCCGTCCGCCTTGGCGATTACGTCGGTGGGAATATCCTCCTCCAGCAGTTCGGGCTTCTTCTCCGCCTCGTGAACTACCACCTCCGCCCGGGTACCGTAGATATTGATGGCCAGGTAGGAAAGCTCCGGCAGCCCCAGCAAGGCGGCGTTAGCGGCCTCCTTCTCCGGGATGGAAGGGCCGTAGACCCCGGGCCGCACCCCCACTCGCTGGAGCTGGGACAGGATGACAGCGGTGGGGGTCGTCTCATTGCCCACCACCTCAATGACCAGCAGAAACCGGGACAGGAAGCTAACCGCTAGAAAGCATACCGCCAGCCCCGCCAAAAAGCCCCAGCGGCGCTCTATGATCCGCTCCGCCTCCACCGCCGCCCCCCGGCGGCCCCGCTCGGTGAGCTGGCACATAGAGCGCCGGGCCAGCTCGTCCAGCCGCTTTCGATCACTGAGCGCAATGCGGAATGTAAAGCTGGTCTCATCGATCCAACTCAACTTCCAGAATTGCAGCCGGTTCTGGGCGCACAGATTCAAAAGCCGCTCAGGGAAGGCCCCGGCCGCCTCCAGTATCACATATCCCCGCAGCAGGTTAATGAGCTTTTTCATAATTCTACCTCACAAATTCTACGGCTGTGATGGTTCCCGTGATGAGCAGCTCCTCCGGGGTCATAGCCCGCAGTTCCAGGCCGCTGCCCCGCACCAGCACCACCAACGACCCGCCGGATATGTGGATCTCCGACTCTCCATAGGCCAGAATACCCCGATGGGGGCCCATGCGCAGCTCGCCGCTCCCCACCACCTCCACCCGAGGCTCCCCCGCCAACGCGTCGGCGGGCAGATCAAACATTCGGGACACCCGGAGCAGCAGGCCCTCCTTTTCTCTCACGATGCATCACCTCTGGGAAGCTTATGACGGAAAGAAGCCGGTCTTGCTTGTCCCGCTGGAATTTCATAGACTTTTCCCCAATGCTGTGATACAATGTCTCCAATGATACGGTTTCCCCTCCCTGCGGCGGGAAAACACAGAAAGGCGGATTCTATGGAACACAACCACAAACGCCGGGCCGAAGCCCCTGTCTATACGGTGGGCGAACCCACCACCCTGCTCCCCTTCCTGCTGGCCAGCGTGAAGGGCAAGAGCCGGAACAATGTAAAATCCCTGCTGTCCCGGCGGCTGATCGCGGTGGACGGCGTGCCCGTCTCCCAGTTTGACACACTCCTGAGCCCCGGCCAAAAGGTGACCATCCTCCTCTCCTCCGCCCCCCGGGCGGACGCGCTGCCCTTCCCCATCCTCTATGAGGACGAGCACCTCATCGTGGTGAACAAACCCGCCAAACTGCTCAGCGTGGCCACCGAGAAGGAGAAAACCCGCACCGCCTACCACATGGTCACCGACTACGTAAAGAGCCGCCGGGTGGACGACCGCATTTTTATTCTCCACCGGCTGGACCGGGACACGTCTGGGGTGCTGATGTTTGCCCGGGACGCTGAGACCAAGGAGCTGTTTCAGAGCAAGTGGAACGAAATCATCACTCGCCGGGGCTACCTGGCGGTGGTGGAGGGTGTGCCCAAGCCGGACCGGGATACCATCCGCTCCTATCTGGTGGAGACGGAAACCCACCTCAGCTTCTCCGGCCGGCCCGGCCCCAACGCTAAAGAGGCCATTACCAGCTACGAGGTGAAGAAAGCCGGGGGCGGCTATGCCCTGCTGGACATCAATATCGAGACGGGGCGGAAAAACCAGATCCGCGTCCATATGAAGGAGATGGGCCATCCCGTGGCCGGGGACAAGCAGTACGGCGCCCGCACCAACCCCATCGGACGGCTGTGCCTCCACGCCAACGAGCTGTCCTTCACCCACCCCGCCACCGGGGAACAGATTACCTTCAAGGCCAAGATGCCCCGGGACTTCAACCGGGTATTTCGGTGACAAGGAGGGAGCAGAATGACTACATTTTATTTTATCCGCCATGGGCAAGCGGACTTTTCGGAGGCAAACACGAAAATTTATCAAGGACGGGGCTTCAATATGCTGACACTGTCCCAGCTTGGTGTCCGGCAGATCAAAGCCGCCGCCCTCGACAAGCGGTTGAAGGACGCAGAGCTGATTATCTCATCCCCCTATGGCCGGACACTGCACTCCGCCGCCATCCTGTCAAAGGAGCTGGGACTGGACATCCGGGTGGAAACCGACCTCCATGAGTGGCTGTCGGATGCCGTTGATTATGAGTATCTGCCGCAGGAGGAAGCCAATCAGTGCTATCAGGCGCTGCACGACAACCATGGGCATCATCCGGAGGGCGAGACACCCTCGTGGGAGTCCGTCGAGCAGATGAAGAAGCGGGTTTTTGCCGTGCTGGACAGATACAAAGACTTTCGCTGTGTCATCGTGGCCTGTCACGGAACGCTCATGCAGTATGTCCTGGACATCCCGCATCCGTCCAACGGGCAGATTGTGAAGCTGGAATACTGAAAAGACCGCCCCCAGCCATTGGCCGGGGGCGGTGTCATTTAACTCAAAAAGTCCTTCAACTTCTTGGATCGGCTGGGGTGGCGCAGCTTGCGCAGGGCCTTGGCCTCGATCTGCCGGATGCGCTCCCGGGTAACGTTGAACTCCTTGCCCACTTCCTCCAGGGTGCGGGTGCGGCCGTCCTCAATGCCGAAGCGCAGGCGCAGCACCTTCTCCTCCCGGGGGGTCAGGGTGGACAGCACGTCCACCAACTGCTCCTTCAGCAGGGTGAAGGACGCGGCCTCGGAGGGTTCGGAGGCGGTGTCGTCCTCGATGAAGTCGCCCAGATGGCTGTCCTCCTCCTCGCCGATGGGGGTCTCCAGGGAAACGGGCTCCTGGGCGATCTTCAAAATCTCCCGTACCTTTTCCACCGGCATATTCATCTCGGCGGCGGTCTCCTCCGGGGAGGGGTCGTGGCCCAGCTCCTGCAAGAGCTGCCGGTTTACCCGGATCACCTTGTTGATGGTTTCCACCATGTGCACCGGAATGCGGATGGTGCGGGCCTGGTCGGCGATGGCCCGGGTGATCGCCTGTCTAATCCACCAGGTGGCATAGGTAGAGAACTTGTAGCCCTTGGTATAATCAAATTTCTCCACCGCCTTGATGAGGCCCAGGTTGCCCTCCTGGATCAGATCCAGGAACAGCATCCCCCGGCCCACATACCGCTTGGCAATCGAAACCACCAGGCGCAGATTGGCCTCCGCCAGCTGCTGCTTGGCCCGCTCGCCGCCCTTGATGGCCTTTTTCAGCTCCTTCAAGGTTTCCTCCGGGATGGGCTCTCCCAACTTCGTAAGCTCTTCCATCTGCTCCTGGGCCGCCGCCCCAGCCCCCATGGCCTGAGCCAGCTCCACCTCCCGCTCGGAGGTAAGCAGATCAACCTTGCCGATTTCCTTCAGGTACATCCGCACCGGATCGTCGATGGCGAAGGAGTCCACCAGCGTGTTGGGATCCACGATCTCCTCTTCTGGGATCTCCTCCAGATCGCCGGCGGGAGGAATCACGTCGACGTCCAGCTCAGGAGGAAAATCATCCCCGGCGGTATCAATGCCCAGGTTCTCCAGCACATCGTATACCTTATCCATCTGGTCGCTCTCCAGGTTGATGGAATCCAGCGTCTCCATCATCTCATTGGAGGACAGTTTGCCCTTTTTATAGCCGGTATCCACCAGTTCCAGCAGCTTCTCGCCATTCTGGACACCCTCGACCATCTTACCAAGCTCCGCCTTAGCCGCCTCCAGCTTCTCCGGGCTCACTTGGGTAGGGGGAGCTGCCTCCAGCTTTTTCGCCGTCTTTTTTTTGTCGCTCATGGTCATTCATCCTCCAAAACCTTTTTTCTGTTTGAGTACCTGTTTCAGATCATCCAAATCTTTTTCATCTGATATGTCTGCCCTGCTGTGCTCCAGCAGGATCACCCGCTTATAGTCCTCCAGCGCCTCCCCGGCGGTATTCCGGGGCTGAGGCTCCTGGACGGCGGCGGAAAGCTGATCCATCTCCTCCGGAGTAAACTGCCCCTCCATCGCCGCGAAAGCGACGCTTTTGCCTGCCCGCCACCGCTCCCGCAGCAGCGCGAACGCGCGGCCCAGCAGCGGCGAGGAAAAGTGCTCCAGCGTAAGATCGTCCAGTTCCCGGAAAAACTCCCCATCCAGCAGCACCACCCGCAAAATGCCCTCTTCCGCGCGGGCGGAGCGGACGTTGGCATATCGCAGACTTCGGTCTCTGGGCTGGATCTGGCGTGTGGGAACGAGGCTCTGGCGCTCCTCCTGCTTCCTGGCCTGCCAGCGCTGCTTTTTCCGCAGACGCTCCACCTCCTGGAGCACCGCCTCCTTGGAGACCTTGGCCGCCTCGGCGCACCGGCCGGCGTATATCTCCCGCTCCACAGGGCTGGGCAGCCCGGCCACCACCTCCGCCGCGGCCAGCAGGTATTGCGCCCGCTGGTCATCCCGGCTCAGGTCAAACTGAGCCTGCACCGCGCTCAGGCGGTATTCCGCCGAGTTGGCGCTGTGAGCCATCAAATCCTCAAAGGTTCCGGGGCCGTGGTTTTTGATGAAATCGTCCGCGTCCTGCTTCACCAGCTCACCCTCCGCCGTCCGGCGGCGTGGCAGGCGGAGCACCTTGACGGACAGCTCCGACTTCTTCAGCAGGGCGATGGCCCGCTGAGTGGCGTCCTCCCCGGCGGCGTCGTTGTCGTAACACAGCACCAGTTCCTTTGTGTACCGCTCCAGCAGACGGATGTGCTCTTCGGTGAGGGCCGTGCCCATCGTGGCTACCGTGTTGTCAAAGCCCGCCTGATGGAGGGTGATGACGTCGATGTTGCCCTCTACCAGAATGAAGTTGGGGCGCTTGGTTTTTTTCGCGTAGTTTAATCCGTACAGGATGGAGCGCTTTTTGAAAATGGCGGTCTCCGGGGTGTTCAGGTATTTGGGCGTGGAATCGTCCATCACCCGGCTGGTGAAGCCGATCACGTCCCCCCGGGTGTCGATGACGGGAAGCATCAAGCGGTTGCGGTATTTGTCGTACACGCCGCCGTTTTTCCCCGCCACGGCCAACCCGGCGTCGATGAGATCCGCTTTATCGTAGCCTTTGTCCCGCATGGCGGTGATGAGGCTGTTCCAGCCCTCCGGGGCAGCTCCCAGGCCGAACCGGGCGGAAAACTTGGGGCTGATGCGCCGCTTGTCCCGGATGTAGGACGCCACTGCCGATCCTCGGGGATCAGCCAGCATAGCGCGGTAGAACCGGGCGGCTTCGCGGTTCAGCTCCAGGACGCGCTTGCGCTTCTCCCTCCATGCCCCGTCCACGGGGCTGTCGTCTGGCACCTGCATCCCCTCCCGCTCCGCCAGCTTGCGCACCGCCTCGGGAAAGGACAGGCTGTCCATCTCCATAACGAAGCGGATGGCGCCGCCCCCCTTGCCGCAGCCGAAGCAGTGGAAGCTCTGCCTGGACTCGTTGACGGAGAAAGAGGGGGTCTTTTCATGGTGGAAAGGGCACAATCCCCAATAGTTGCCCCCCTTTTTGTTCAGGGGCAGGTAGGCGGAGACCACGTCCACAATGTTCAGCCGCCCGTTGAGATCATCTAGGAAAGATTCGGGAATGGCCATGGTCTCACCTCTTGATATTAGCCAAAATTACCAGTTTTTATCACAGTTTTGGGAATTTAACGCTCCAAAGGGGCCGCGCGGAAGGCTTCTCCCGATTCCAGCGCCTCAATCGTCCCGGCGGAAGCGTCAAACAGGTGGGCGGTGAACAGTTCCGCGCGCTCCTCCGGAATCAGCACAGACAGCAGCACATCCGCGCCGTAATCCGCGCCCTCCACCACGCCGCCGAAGTGGAACACCTCCCGGCGCACCTCCTCAAACTGGCTGTAGGTACAGGGCACCTCCATAGCCACCCAGCGGCGGACGACGGAAATGCCCGCCGCGTCCAGCGCATCCTTGGCGCTCTGGGTGTAGGCCCGCACCAGGCCGCCCGCGCCCAACAGCACCCCGCCGAAGTACCGGGTGACCACGCAGCACACGTTGGTGACCCCTTCCTTCTGGAACACCCCCAGCATGGGCTGGCCGGCGGTGCCCTGGGGTTCGCCGTCGTCGGAGTAGCGCACCGGGCCATCCTTGATGAGATAGCACCAGCAGTTGTGCCGGGCATCGTGATATTTCTTTTTCATCTCGTCAATCCGGGCGCGGGCCTCGTCCTCCGTCTCCACCGGCCAGACGTGGCCGATGAAGGTGGAGCGTTTCTCGGTGAACTCTGTCTCGGAGGGGCGGGAGGGGACAAGGTATTCCGTCATTTGACCACCCACCTCATCGGAATGAACAGGCCGCTGAACTGTTCCACGGCGTAGGTGTCCGTCATACCCGCGATATAGTCCAGCACCGCCCGCTGCGTCCCCTCCCGCACCAGAATATCCTGATATTCCGGCGGCAGCTTGTCCGTATGCTTGCAATAGTATTCGAAAAGCAGGCAAATCATGTCCTCCGCCTTGCCCTCCTCCCCCTTGGCCAGGGGGTTGAAGTAGACTGACTGGAACATGAACTCCTTCAGCTCCGCCATGGCCTTTGCCACCGACTCCGACTGACGGATCACGTCCCCCTCAGCGCTGGCCCGGATAATGTCCATGGTCAGCGTCTCGATGCGCTCGCCGTGGGTATAGCCCAGGACCTGGGAGATGTGGACAGGAATATCGGTGGGAAAGATGATACCTCCCCGCATGGCGTCGTCGATGTCATGGTTGATATAGGCGATCTTGTCGGCAAACCGCACCAACTGTCCCTCCAGGGTGTCCGCCACCGGCCCGGCGGTGTGGCACAGCACGCCGCTTCTCACCTCATGGCTCAGGTTCAGCCCCGCGCCGTCGTTTTCCAGCCGGTCGATCACCCGCAGGGATTGCTCGTAGTGACGGAAGCCCCCCTCCACCATTCTGGACAGCGCCCGCTCCCCGGCGTGGCCGAAGGGGGTGTGGCCCAGGTCGTGGGCCAGGGCGGCGGCCTCGGTGAGATCCTCGTTGAGCCGCAGTCCCCGCGCCATCGTCCGGGCGATCCGGGACACCTCCAGGGTGTGGGTCATCCGGGTGCGGTAGTGGTCGCCCTCTGGCTGGAGGAACACCTGGGTCTTGTGCTTCAAACGCCGGAAGGACTTACAGTGCACCACCCGATCCACATCCCGCTGGAAGCAGGTACGCATGGGACAGGGGGCAATGGCCACCGTCCGCCCCTTGGAATTGGCCGACAGGCAGGCCCGGGGCGACAGGGTCTGCCGCTCCAGCTCCTCGGTGCGCTCCCGAATGGTCTGTTCCATGCCGTATCCCTCCCCCTCTTTCGCTCAGGCAAAATCGCTGTCTATCTCTTATACCCCGTAAAAATCGAAAACCCTTTTTATTTTTTCAAAAATTTTGCATATCTTCCTCTCCGCCCCTCATACGCTTGCCCCGGGAGGGAGTGCCATGACCATGACCGTCCATCTCGCCCGCCTGCTGGTACTGGCGGTAATTTTCGTCAACGGCTGGACCGACGCACCCAACGCCATCGCCACCGCCGTGGGCTCGGGAGCGCTGTCCTTTCGCCGGGGGGTGGCCCTGGCGGCGGTGTGCAACTTCATTGGGGCCATTTTTGCCTGCCTGCGCTTTCCCGCCGTGGCGGATACTATGAGGGAACTGGTGGCCTTCTCCAGCCCCCAAACGGCGCTCGCCGCGCTGAACGCCGCCCTGCTGTCCATTGTGCTGTGGTCGGTAGCGGCGTGGCGGTTCGGCCTGCCCACCAGCGAGAGCCACGCCCTGCTGGCTGGGCTGTCCGGCGGAGCTGTCGCTTTGGGCGCGGGAGCTGCCAGCTTAAGCGCCGGGGCGTGGATCCGGGCGCTGGCGGGGCTTGCTCTGTCCCTGCCTGCCGGGGTGCTGGCTGGCAGAGTATTCCGGCAGGCACTGACGGGGCGGGTGCGCCGTCCAGCGGTCTGGCAAAAAGGCGGGGCCGCCCTCACCGCCCTGCTCCACGGCGTGCAGGACGGGCAAAAATTTTTAGCCCTGCTGCTGCTCACCGGCGGGCTGGGCGGAGATACGGACGCCTCCCGGCTGAGGCTGGCCCTGCTCACCGCCGGGGTGATGGCCCTGGGCACCGCCCTGGGCGGGAAGCCCATCGTGGAAAAGGTGGGCTCAGAGCTGGCCTCCCTCTCCCCTGACGACGGCCTTGCCGCCGATCTGGGCGCGGGGTTGGTACTGTTCATCTGTTCCGCCCTGGGCCTGCCCGCCTCCACCACCCACGCCAAAGTCGCCGCCATCTGCGGCGCGGGCCGGGGGACAGACCGGCGGGTCATGGTCCAGATGGCAGGAGCGTGGGCGCTGACCTTCCCCGCCTGCGGGGCCATGGCCTTCCTGCTCACCAGGGTGATGATGGGATAAAAAAGTCCGGCCCGCGCATAGTGCGGGCCGGAGCTTTTTGACCAATCAAATCACTTGTTCCAGTTGAGTACGTCCCGGTTCTTCACAAAGTACTCCACGCCGGAGTACAGGGTGGTGCCAGCAATGACGATGACGCACACCCAGTCCAGCACCTCGGTGGGAATGGGCAGGATGGTCAGGTGCATCAGGCACAGGCAAACCATGGTCGAGAAGGTCTTGACCTTGCCCGACCACCCGGCGGCAATCACGCGGCCGTTGTCCACCGCCACCAGCCGCAGGCCGGACACGGCGAACTCCCGGGCCATGACAATGACCAGCGCCCAGTCCGGGAAGCGATCCATGGCGCAGAAGCAGGTCATGGCGGTGAGCACCAGCATCTTATCCGCCAAGGGATCCATGAACTTGCCGAAATCCGTCACCAGGTTGTTCTTTCGGGCGATATAGCCGTCCAAAAAGTCGGTGAGGCTGGCCACAACGAAAACGGCCAGGGCGGCGTAGTTGTTGCCGGGAAATTCCAGGTGCCACAGCACCAGGTACACGGGGATGAGGATGACACGCATCATGGTCAGTTTGTTAGGTAAGTTCATGGTTTTCCTCCTTCATGTTCAGCACTGGTTATGTTTCAACTCGCCGGGGAGGCCCTCCGCGGCGAGTGCCCAGCTCTCCGGATACTTCTCCTGCATATAACGGGCAAAGGGGTCATCGGGCCGGGCCAGCAGGCCATTCTCCCGGATGGTGTCCGCCTCGGCGCGGACGACCCAGCGCCGCCGCCCTTCATCCATCTCGTTCCAGCGGACGATTTTCAGCGCCCCCAGCCGCTCTTGCTCCAGCAGGGCCTCGCAGACGTCTGGAATCGGCAGCTCCGCATCCACGGTCACCCCACTTGGGGTGACGTACTCATTGGGGATTTGGGTCGTCTCCATATCCGGCCTGCGGGAACAGGTGTAAAGGGAAGCCGCCTTCCCCCGATACAGCTCCTCCAAGGCATTGGGGAAGTACTCCTCATAATAGATCCTTCCATCCCTCGTGTAGCCGTAGGTGTACTCGAAGTGTCGAATCCCGTACATCAGGGCCATGGGCAGGCTGGCCGTCAGGCACACCTGCTTCGGCTTGCCGAAGTATTTCGTCACGCTGGGCTTCAGCACCGTCAGCCCCGGCGTGGGCGAGACGTGGTACAGCATCTCCAACGCTCAGCCCTCCATTTCCCCAGTCAGGTCGCCGTCGGACACGCCGGTGATGCGCACCCACACAAACTCCCCCGCCGGGATCAGGCCCGCCGCCGTAAACAGCACCCGGCCATCAATGTCCACTGAGTCGGCGTAGGTGCGGCCCGCATAGCAGCCTGCCTCCCCGTCAAAGCCCTCGCAGAGAACCTCCATGCACGTGCCTAGCCGGTCCTCGTTGTACCCGTCCATAATCCGGGACTGGAGATCCACCACCAGCTCCACCCGGCGGGCCGCTGTCTCGGGATCCACCTGATTTTCCATGGCGGCGGCCAGCGTCCCCTCCTCTGGGGAGAACTGGAACACCCCCGCCCGCTGGAGCTTCTGCTCCCGCAGGAAGTCGCACAGCTCCTCGAACTCCGCCTCACCCTCTCCGGGCAGACCGCAGATCAGCGATGTGCGGATGACCACGTCGGGCATGGCGGCGCGAAGCTTGGCAAACAGCGCTTCGATCTCCGCCTTTGTGCTCCGGCGGCGCATGGCCTTCAAGATGCCGTCATTGGCGTGCTGGATGGGGATGTCCAGATAGTGGACAATCTTCTTTTCCCGGGCAATGACCTGGATCAACTCGTCGGTTACCGCCTCCGGGTAGAGGTAGTGGAGCCGTATCCAGTGGAAATCCAGCTTGCACAGCTCGGTCAGAAGCTTGGCAAGCGTCGTGCCATCCCCCAGATCAAGCCCGTACCGGGTGATGTCCTGGGCGATGACGATCAGCTCCTTCACCCCACGGCGGGCCAGCCCTTCCGCCTCGGCGAGCAGGGCTTCCAGGGAACGGCTTCGGTATTTCCCCCTCAAACGGGGGATGACACAGAAGGCGCAGCCGTTGGAACACCCCTCCGCAATCTTCAGATAGGCGGTGTAGGGCGGCGTGGTCACCCAGCGCTCCCCGTCCTCATAGGTGCGGTGGATGTCGCCGAACTGCTCCGGCCTCTCCCCCGCCATGAGCTGCTCCACGGCGGACACCACGTCGGTGTAGCTGCCGGTGCCTAAAAGGCCGTCCACCTCGGGCAGTTCGGCGCGGATATCATCCGGGTAGCGCTGGGCCAGACAGCCAGCCACCAGCAGCTTTTTCAGCTTTCCCTCGTTTTTCAGCGCGGCAAGCTCCAGAATGCTGTCAATGGCCTCGCTCTTCGCCGACTCAATGAAGCCGCAGGTGTTCAGCACCGCCACGTCCGCCCCCTCCGGGTCGCCGGTGACGGTAAAGCCTGCGTCCCGGCACAGGGCCATCATCTGCTCGGTGTTCACCAGGTTTTTGGCGCAGCCCAGGGACTGGAACGCCACTTTATAACCCATTACTCCCATTCCTCCTCCCGGAGCCGCTCCAGGGCGGCGGAAATCTCCTCCCATCCATAGCCCCGGCGGGCCAGATAGTCGGATACTTTTTTCAAATTCTCCCGAGTAGGCTCGGTCCCGCGGAGCTTCTGCCTCGCCAACTTGTCAATCTGACTGTCGTCCGGCTCCCGCTCCTCCATGGCGTCCTCCCAGAACGAACGGGGAACCCCCCGGCGGTACAGCTCGTCCCGGAGCTTTCGGGGGCCGTAGCCCTTGGCGGCGTAGTGGCGCACCACCATGCGGGCGTACTCCCCGTCATTGAGCAACCCCAGCTCGGTGAGCCGGTCAGCCACCGCCTCGGCCCGCTCCCGGACGGCCTCCTTTTGGGCCTGCAAAAGCTCCGGGTCAGGGGCGTCGTCCAGCTTGTCATAGGGGTACTTATCTTTTTTCTGCCGGGGCGGGGCGCACAGCTTGTCCAGCAGCTCCCGCCGGGACATGGGCCGCAGGGACAGCAGCCCCACCGCCCGCTCCATGAGTTTTGAACGCTCCCCGGCGGCGGCAAGGGCTTCGCCCTCCTCGTCGGACAGCTCCTTCCCGGCGTAAAGACCCAGGGACACCACGTCCCCCTCGCCCACACGGACGATGGAGGCATCATCCAGCCACACCAGCCAGCGGCCCTCTTTGTGCTTGGAGGGCTCCAGTTTTTCGATCTTCATTTCGGTTTATCAATCTGATCCAAGTCTGGATATCCATATTCTTCTAAACGATTATATGCTGTAACCAGGTCTTCTTTTATAAATAAATCACGAAATTTTTCCTCTAAAATAATCCTCTCTACCGATAAATCCAACCGACCATTCTGGCGGAGCGTTTCAAAACCCAACGTTCCACCATCTTTATAAATCAACTGCCTGGTAACCATAATAATATCGTCTCTGCTACTAACCATGTTCAAAAAGCGTGTAGGCGTATATCCAAACTTTTTACACTCTTGATAAGTAGAAATATACCGCTTTTTCAACTCTAATTTCAAAGAATCTGTATCCATCCTATCGCCCTTTCCTTAGCCTTCAAAATCATCCGCGGACACGTCCACCGCGCGGCCCGCGGCACGGGCGGCGACCTGGGACTGGGGACTCATCAGCTTATAGGCGTTGGCCCGCACCTCCGCCTCCACCTTCCCGGCAATCTCCGGGTTGTCCTGGAAATACTTCTTCACCGCGTCCTTGCCCTGGCCCACCCGGGTCTCCCCCATAGAGAACCAGGAGCCGGACTTCTGCACGATATCCAGCTTGACGGCCAGATCCACCAGCTCGCCCAGCTTGGAAATGCCCTCACCGTACATGATCTCGAACTCCGCCTCCCGGAAGGGGGGCGCCACTTTGTTCTTCACGATCTTGGCCCGGGTGCGGTTGCCGATGATCTCGCTGCCGTTTTTGATGGCCTCGATGCGGCGCACTTCCATGCGCACAGAGGAGTAGAACTTCAGCGCCCGGCCGCCGGTGGTCACCTCTGGGTTGCCGTAGATAACGCCCACCTTTTCGCGCAGCTGGTTGATGAAGATGACGATGCAGTTGGTTTTGGCGATGGATCCGGCCAGCTTGCGCAGGGCCTGGCTCATGAGCCGGGCCAACAGGCCAACATGGCTGTCGCCCATGTCCCCCTCGATCTCCGCCCGGGGGGTCAGCGCCGCCACCGAGTCCACCACCACCACGTCGATGGCGCCGGAGCGCACCAGGGCCTCGCAGATTTCAAGGCCCTGCTCGCCGGTGTCCGGCTGGGAAATCAGCATGGAGTCGATGTCCACCCCCAGGGCCCGAGCGTAGGTGGGGTCCAGGGCGTGCTCGGCGTCGATGAAAGCCACCTCGCCCCCCCGCTTCTGGGCCTCGGCCACGATGTGCAGGGCCAGGGTGGTTTTACCGGAGGACTCGGGGCCATAAATCTCAATGATACGCCCCTTGGGCACACCGCCGATGCCCAGCGCAATGTCCAGGGACAGCGAGCCCGTGGGGATAGCCTCCACCACAATGTGGGTGTTCTCCCCCAAGCGCATAATGGAGCCCTTGCCGAAGTCCTTCTCGATCTGCGCGATGGCGGTGTCCAGCGCTTTCTTTTTGTCCGCGGCGGGAGCTGCGGATTCCACCTGCTTTTTCTTGTCTGCCATGTACAATCATCCTTTCCCGCCGGCGCGTTTGGAGTCTGCCGGCCTCTTGCTGTCCCATATATTACTCTCTCTACAGTCCTATAAACCGGACTTAATCCGATATTTACTCCACTTTAAAGCCCGTCCATTCAATGTGGTTATATTCCATCACATCGTCCGCGCGGGCCATGCCGAGCTTTTCATAAAACGGAAGGGCGTTCGTATTGGCACATAAATACACGGCAATGTCCTTTTTCCCACCTGCGGCCTCGTGGGCCTGTTCCATCAGCAGCCTGCCAATGCCCTGCCCGGTACAGGCCCGGTCAACCCCAATATCAGTGATAAACAGCCAGTACGCAAAATCCGTAATGCCAAAGCATACCCCGATGATTTTTCCATCGGCGTCCCGCGCGGTCAGGCTGACAGACGCGTTTTGCACCAGCTTTTGGATGCGCTCCTCAAACCGCTCCTTCGGATACTGCGAACCCAAATCCGTCCTTTTCAAGAATTCAATGTATTCTTCGGCGGATATGCGCTCGCTCTTGATCTCCACAGCCATGTTCGTACTCCTTTTTATAAAAAGGCTAGTCAAAAAACTTCCCCTTGAAAAAATTCTCGTTTCCAAGCTTCTTTGCGGTCAGCCGGAACATGACGCAGCCGTCCGGGCATACGAACACCTTGCTGTTCGGGCTGTCCCCGCCGATGTTCTCCAAATCGCCGCCGCTCCGGACCGCCTCCATCACCGGGAACATGACCATCATCAGCTTGGGGCAGATGCCGTGTCCGTCCTGGTTGACGGGGCAGCCGTAGGTACAGGTGTATTTGTCCCCAATTTCCTCGCCATTCCGACAGTACCGCTCCGTGTGGTCGCCGTGAAGGAAGCCGATTACCTCGACCTCAAATTCGTATTCCTCGTCATACCACTTTTTCATCGTCGGCCCTCCAATCTGTATTTCCTTCCACCACCCGCCAGTGCAAACCGGGATCCATGGTGGTCTGAATATCAGCGAAGCCCTGCTCCGCCATGATGGCCCGCACCGCCGGGGCCTGGTCGTAGCCAACTTCAAAAATCAGCTTTCCCCCGGGCTTCAGGGCGCACTTCCACTTTTTCGCGACGGCCCGGTAGAATTTCAAGCCGTCCTCGCCGCCGTCCAGGGCAATGCGGGGTTCGTAGTCCCGAACCGACGGATCCAGCCGCCCCACCTCCAACGTGGGGATATAGGGGGGATTACACAAGATCAAATCAAAATCCCGCAGCAGCCGGGGCGGAGATTCCAATGCGTCCACCTGGGCGGCGGTAACCTGCTGGGAAAGACCGCAACGCAGGATATTCTGCCGGGCCACCCGCAGGGCGTCCGACCACCACTCCGCCAGAATCACTCTGGTGTTGGGGCAGTTATCCGCGATGGCAAGACCGATGCAGCCGCTGCCGGCGCACAGATCCAGCACCCGCGTCCCGTCCGGCAGATCCCGGACAAACAGGATCCCCCGCTCCACCAGCGTCTCGGTGTCCGGCCGGGGGATGAGCACATCCCGGCAGACGTCCAGAGTCAGGCCGTAGAATTCCCACTCACCGATGAGATAGGCCACCGGCTCCCCTTTCAGGCGGCGCTCCAGCAGGCCCCGGAAGCGGCGCTCCACCTCGTCGGAGGCGTATAGCGGCAGATCCCGGAGAAATTCCCCCCGGCTCTTGCCCGAGGCAAAGCACAGCAGCTCCTGGGCCTCCAGCTGGGCCTGTTCCACCCCCGTCCCCTTCAGGGCCTTCCGGGCGTCCAGATATAGGTCGTTATAGGTGGCGGGCATGGGCTCTCACCCTCTCTGTTTCAGTCTTTTCTCACCACTTGTCGGTGCCCTTTTCCTCGGGCAGCACCCGCTTCAGCGCCTCGATCCCCACCTCAATCATGGAATCGTCCGGCTCAAAGGTGGTGAAGTTCTGCATCCACATACCGGGCCCCCGCAGGACTCTGCACACCGGGCCGTCGTGGCCGCCCACAAAGCGGTTGAACTCATAAGTCACCCCCACGATGACCGGCAGCATCAGCAGATGCAGCGCCATGCGCAAAAAGGTATTCTCAATTTCCAGCGGGGTGAACACCACAATGGACAGGAAAATGGACACCGTGATGACCACGAACAGGAAGCTGGTGCCGCACCGGGGGTGATGCCGGGGCTGTTTACGGACATTTTCCACCGTCAGCTCCAGGCCGTTTTCATAGCAGTAGATGGTCTTATGCTCCGCTCCGTGGTACTCGAATACCCGGTGGATCTCCTTCATTTTGGAACACAGATAGAGGTAGGTCATGAAGATGACCACCTTCAGCACACCCTCGATCACCGAGCGCACCCACAGCGGCATGGTCGTCCACGCCAGCCCGATCAGCCCTGTCAGAGCGGTGGGCAGCAGGATGAACAGTCCCACGGAAAAGGCGATGCCAATCACCGCCGCCAGGGTGATGATAATGCTCATGGCTTTTTTCTCCTCAAAATGGTCGCTGATCCACTTATCCAGGCCCGTCAGCTCTTCCTCCATGCTGCCGTCGTCGGACAGCTCGGCGGAGCGCATCAGCGCCTTCATGCCGTGAACCATGGAGCCGCCGAAGATGAACAGTCCCCGGATGAAGGGCAGCTTGGCCAGCCCCGACCGGGGCTTGGCGGCCTCCTCCTCAATGGTCAGCCCGCCGTCCGGCCCGCGCACCACCATAGCCCGTTTCCCCGGGCCCTGCATGAGGATGCCCTCGATCAGCGCCTGTCCGCCGCAGCTCGTCTTAAAGGGGGTATTTGTATCTCGTTTTGCCATGTCCTGTCTCCTCTGTCCCGCCGCTTTTCCACAGTATATCAGAAGCGGCGGAAAAACGCAAGAGTTTTTGAACTTTTGTTCGATATTTGATCCGGCCCTACACGCTTTCCACTCCGATGGGCAGACGGATGGTAACCACACATCCGCCGCCGGGGGCGTTTCCGATGTCCAGGCTGCCGTTGTGGCTGTTGATGATCTCATCGCACACGGCCAGGCCGATGCCGGAGCCCCGGGCCTTGGATGAGCCCTTGTAGAACTTATATTTGATAAAGGGCAGCTCGTCCTCCGGTACGCCGGGGCCGTGATCCCGGATGCGGATGACCACCTCGTCCTCCTCCCGGCCCACGGACACCTCCACCCGGCCTCCTGAGCCGCCGTGCTTGTCCGCGTTGTCCAGTAGGTTGCAGAACACCTGCCGCAGCCGCTCCGGGTCGCCGCTGATGATGGGCAGCTCTTCCGTACACTCGGTGTAGTCCAGCTCCAGCCCCTTGCGGCGGAAGAACTCCCGGTAGGTGTACACCGCGTCCTCCAGTTCCGCCAGGATGTCGATGGGCTCCACAGACAAATTAAACCGCCCTGTCTCCATCCGGGAGAACTCCAGCAGCTCCTCCACCATGCGGGTCAGCCGCTGGGCCTCGGACACGATGATGCCCATCCCCTTCTTCACGTCGGCGGCCCCCCGGACCTCGCCGCTATACAGCGTCTCAGCCCAGCCGTTGATGGCGGTCAAGGGGGTACGCAGCTCGTGGGAGACAGAGGAGATAAACTCCGACTGGGTTCGCTCGGCCTGATCAATCTTCATGGACATATCGTTGATGCTGTCCACCAGCTCACCCATCTCATCGTCGGACCGCTTTTCCATCTGCACACCGTAGCTGCCCGCGGCGATGCGCTTGGCGGTCTCCGTCACCCGGATCACCGGATCCAGCACGGAGCGGATGAAATAGGAGGCAATGATCCCCATGACGATCAGGATAGACAGCCCGATGGCGGAGGTGACCGCCACTATGCGGATCATCTGATTCTGCACTTCCCGCAGAGAGGTGACCATGCGGACCACACCCACCACCGTGCCATTATAGATCACCGGGGCCGAGGCGGAGATCACGCTGTCGCCGGTGTCCGGGTCGATTCCCTCAAAGGTACGCACCCGCTTGAGGCTGATGGCGGAGGTCGTATCGGGGCTGTTGACGCTGGCGCCGGAGATGCCTACCATAGAGGAGATCTTCACCCGCCCGTCGGCGTTGAGGATCTGCACCTCAATCACGGTCTTTTCCTCGAACTGATTGACAAACTGCCGCGCGGTGGCGAGATAGTTGGTTTCGGTATAGTTGCGGAACATCCCGGCTGCGGTCTGGGCTTTGCTCTCCAGCGTAGCCAGGATGGTAGAGGTATAATAGCTGTACATGGCGATGGAGAACGCGCTCACCGCAAAGGCCACCACCACCAGGGTGACGGCCAGGGTGTTCATCAGCCAGCGGCGGCGCAGCCGTCCCCGGCGCCGAATCTTGGCGGGGGCTTCCATCTGGGGTTCCTCCGCCGGGTCTCCCTCCCGCTTGGGCGTAATCGGCGGGCTTTTTTTCCTCTTCCGCCGATTTTCCGTATCCATCCTTCCGTCCCCCCTCTCTGTTCAGCGTCTCACAGGGTCAATTACACTTCCCATTCGTACCCGTAGCCCCACACCGTACTGATGTGGGCGGGATTCTGGGGATCATCCTCCAACTTGATGCGCAGGCGGCGGATATTCACGTCCACGATCTTCAGCTCGCCCAGATACTCCTTGCCCCAGACGGCCTCCAAAATCTCCTCCCGGGCCAGGGCCTTCCCCGGATTCTCCATAAACAGCTTCACGATGGAATACTCCACCTGGGTGAGCTTGATCCGCTTGCCGTTCTTCTCCAGCGTGCGGTTGCGGGTATTGAGCAGGAACGGGGGCTGGCTCAGCTCGTCCAGATCCTGCACGGGCACGCCTCCCGTCCGGCGAAACAGCGCGTCCACCCGGGCAGTGAGCTCCGCCGGGGAAAAAGGCTTAGTCACATAGTCGTCCGCCCCGGTCATCAGGCCGCTGACCTTGTCCATCTCCTGGGTGCGGGCGGTGAGCATGATGATGCCCATCTGGGAATTGCCCGCCCGGATGCGGCGGCACACCTCGAAGCCGTCCATCTCCCCGGGGAGCATGATGTCCAGCAGGGCTACCTGTATGTCGGGATTCTTCTGGATCTGGGCCAGCGCCTCCTCGCCGGTGCCGGCCTCAATGGTATCATAACCCGCCCGCTTCAGGTTGATGACCACAAAGCTGCGGATATTGGTCTCGTCCTCCAAAACCAGTACCTTGCGCATGATAAACCGTTCCCCCACTTTCTAAATTACATCGCTGCCATATTATTTGTTTGCCGACCAATCCGCCAGGATGGGTTTAAACCGGTTGGCCAGCTCCGCCTCATCCAAACCGCAGTCCCATACCGACTGATCCAGCGCGGCGCAGTAAATAGCGCTGCTGTCGCTGTAGAGCACCACCCGGCCGGACAATTGGGAGCGGGTGCTCCGGTTGTTTCCGGTGAGACAGTAAATGGTGAGGAATTTCTCCGGCTCGCTTTCCTCGCGATCCGGCCAGTAGTAGAATACCACCGCCCGCTCGCCCCGGCCGCTGAGGACGTCATCCCGGGCCACGGTGATGTTATTGATGTCCCAGCCGTTGGGCAGGGTGAGATACCAGCCGTCGGTGAAGGAATGGTAGGTGATGCCGCTGGTGGCGCTCTTGCCGTTGGAATCCACCTGCTGCCAGTAAATGAGGTATTGATTGGTGGTGCTCTCCGGGTCCGGCGGCGTGAGCTGCTGGGGCCGGGGTATCTCGTACACCCCGTCGCTGTTGATGTCGGCGGTGGTCGCCTCGGTGTTGGTCCACGCGGTAGCCAGGCTCACGCCGCTCTCCTCATCCCGGGTGACATTGACCAGCCCGTCGGGCTCCAGCGTGAGGATATCGGTGAGCCAGCCGTTCTCCAGCTTCAGGGTGACGTATACCCCAAGCTTTCCGTCGGACAGCAGCCCCGCTTCCGACGCCGTCACGTCTTTCAGGCCGTCCGACAGGGGGGCGGTGGACGCCAGCACCATCACGCCGTTCTGATAGTCATAGTATTCCGCCAGATTATATCCCTCGCCGGTGGTATCCTGCTGGAATACCAGCAGCTCCCGGCTGCCGTCCTGATCCAGATCCACGGTGGTATACGCCTCGTTGTAGGTGGTGCTCATCAGCTCGTTGGCCCCCGCGCCGCTGAAGCTGTAGGCGGATAAAATGTGTACGCCGGCGCTGAGCTGCCAGCTGACGATCATCTCCCGGCTGCCGTCCCCAGTGAGATCCTCATAGGCCACAGAGTTGATGGTGGTGCCCTCTCCCGACAATATGTGGGCCTTGCGGTAGGTCTGATCCTCCCCCTGCCGGAATAGACACACCCGCATGGGCTTCTCATCGGCAGAGGTCACCCGAAGGAACACCGCCGCCGTCTCCTGCTCACCGTCGCCATCCATGTCCAGCAGCTGGACGGTGGAGGTATTTCTGCCGTAATTGATGGTGGCGTACTCCGCCCCCAGCTCGCTCATGGTGGCGTTGATGGTGCTCTGAAGATCCCGGTACTCCTGGGGCAGAACGGGCAGGGCATACAGGTCGTCCACCGGCTTGAAAATACAGCCGCTCAGACTGAGCTCCATCACAGCGCCCAGCACCGCCAGCAGAAAACGCCGCTTCATCGCTCTTCCCTCCCCTATAATATCATGATTGCGGTTTGCAGTTAGGGGGTATTATATCACAAATTTTTCCCCCTGCCTATGGATTTTTTGTGAATGGGGAAATTTTTTGGAAAAAGGGTAGAACGGCATACAACCGCCTGTGTACTTTTTTCGTCCGGCGTGCTATCATATCCCCAGACGCGGAGATAAAAACACAGTCCCCGTCGGGTAGTCGGGGCGCGGGAGCCCTCCCTCCCGCCAGTAACCTGCCTCCTTGGTTGTCCCTTCTCCGTGAAGCAATTTTTAAGGAGGACAACTGAATATGTGCGTATCCAAGGCAAGGCTGACCGTCTATTTTGAGGCCCCTTTCTGGGTGGGCCTGTACCAGCGGGAAGAGGAGGACGGCTGCCGGGTGTGCAAGGTCATCTTCGGCGGTGAGCCTAAGGATCAGGAGGTTCTGGACTACTTCCAGTCCCACTGGCGGGAGCTGGAATTCAGCCCCCCTGTGGCGGGCGGGCCGACTCCAGATCGGGCGATCAACCCGAAACGGGCGCGGCGGGAGGCTCGGAAAGCCGTCCAGCCCGCCGGGACGGGGACGAAGGCCCAGCAGGCCCTCCAGCTCCAGCGGGAGCAGCGGAAAACACAGCGGGAAGCCGGTTCCAAAGAGCGCCGGGAGGCCGAGCGGGAGCGGAAGCTGGCCCTCCGGCAGGAGAAGCACAGAAAAAAGCACAAGGGGCACTGAGCCCCTTGTGCTTTTTGTATCCGCAGCCTGTCACACCTGCCGCTTTTCCGCCCGCAGCACAATGTTTTCCCGTTCCACGGCCAGGCACAGGGTGTCCCCCTCTCCCAGCTGCTCGGACAGCAGCAGATCGGCGGCGGGCTCCTCCACCCTCCGGCGCACCGCGCGGCGGATGGGCCGGGCCCCCTGCTCCCGCTCGAGCCCTGGGTCGGCCAGCAGGGACACCGCCTCCCATTTTGCATCCAGATCCACTCCCAGCTCGGACAGCCGGCCCCGCACGCTGCCCAGCATCCGCAGGGCAATGCGCTCCATGTCCCGGCGCTCCAGGCGGTCAAACAGGATCACCTCGTCCAAGCGGTTGAGGAACTCCGGCTTAAACCGGCCCTTCAGCTCCGCCATCACCGCCTCCCGGCGCTTGTCGTCTGAGTTTCCTCCGGCAAAGCCCAGAGGGGGGGACTTGCTCACCAGCTTCTGCGCGCCGATGTTGGAGGTCATCACCACCACCGTGTTTCGGAAGTCCGCCTTGCGGCCCTGGCCGTCGGTGAGCTGGCCGTCCTCCATCACCTGGAGGAGGATGTTCTGCATATCGTCATGGGCCTTCTCCAGTTCGTCAAACAGCACCACCGACCAGGGACGGCGGCGTACCTGCTCGGTGAGCTGCCCCCCCTCCTCGTGGCCCACATAGCCCGGAGGGGAACCCACCAGCCTGGACGTGGCGTGCTTTTCCATATATTCCGACATATCAAAGCGGATCAGCGCGTCCTCGCTGCCGAACAGCGCCGCCGCCAGGGCGCGGCACAGCTCCGTCTTGCCCACGCCGGTGGGGCCCATAAACAGAAATACCCCAATGGGGCGGTTGGGTTCCTTCAGCCCCACCCGTCCCCGGCGGATGGCGGCCGCCACGGCGGACACCGCCTGATCCTGCCCCACTACCCTGCGGTGAAGCTCCCCCTCCAGCTCCAGCAAACGGCGGGCTTCTCCCTTAGTAATGGACTCCAGGGGGATGCCCGTCCACTGGGCCAGCACCGCCGCGATCTCCTCCCGGCCCAGTTCCCGGGAGGTTCCGCCCTTCTGGCGGCTCTGCTTGCGGTCCAGCTCCCGGCGGAAGTCCGCCTCCGCGTCCCGGAGCATGGCGGCCCGCTCAAAATCCTGCATGGCGATGGCCTGGGCCTTTTCCCGGGCCGCCCGCTCCGCCCGGTCGGACAGGGCCCGGAGGGTGATGGGCACCTCCTCCTCTACCCGCATCCGGGCCGCGCCCTCGTCAATGAGATCGATGGCCTTGTCCGGCAGAAAGCGGTCGGGCAGATAGCGCTGGGACAGTTCCACCGCCGCATCGATGGCCTCGTCGGAAATAGTAAGGCCGTGATGCTCCTCATACCGGCGGCGCAGCCCCCGCAGGATGGCCTTGGCCTGCTCGAGAGTGGGCTCCGCCACCCGCACGGGCTGGAACCGCCGCTCCAGGGCCGCGTCCTTCTCGATATACTTGCGATACTCTTCTAATGTGGTGGCGCCCACCACCTGGATCTCTCCCCGGCTCAGGGCGGGCTTGAGGATGTTGGCCGCGTCGATGGCCCCCTCGGCGGAGCCCGCCCCTACAATATTATGGAGCTCGTCCAAAAACAGGATCACATTGCCCGCCCTTCTGACCTCGGCCAGCACCTGGTTCACCCGCTCCTCAAACTCGCCCCGGTACTTGGTGCCCGCCACCATGGACACCAGGTCCAGGCTCAGCAGCCGCTTGCCCCGCAGGGGCTCAGGCACCGCCCCGGATGCCATGCGCAGGGCCAGCCCCTCCGCCACCGCCGTCTTGCCCACCCCCGGCTCGCCGATGAGGGCGGGGTTGTTTTTCGTGCGACGGGCCAGAATCTGGATCACCCGGCCCACCTCCTGCTCCCGGCCCACCAGGGGGTCCAGCGCGCCCAGCGCCGCCATCCGGGTCAGATCCCGGGAAAACCGGTCGGTGAGGCGGGTCTCCGCCCCTTCCCGGGCGCGGGGCCGCTCCTCCCGGTAGAGGGCCTGGGGATCGCCCCCCGGCCGCCCGGCTGTATTTTGAGGCGTCTGCCGCCCTTTGTCCCGATCCATCATAAAAAAACCCCGCAATCTTTGAAAAATGCTCAGCCGTTCCATATGTTCCACTCCCATCGTCCGGTGGAATATCGTCACTTGGCAAGGATGGGAAATTTTTGCCCAAATTATACATTTCTGCCTGTCAAAATTTCATATTGCATTTTTCAAAAGATGTGGTACAATAAGAAACGGTTCAAAACATTAACATTGCTTTGGAGGTGTATGTTACATGGCACGTAAAATTGGTGACGCCTGCGTCTCCTGCGGCGCTTGCGAGTCTGCCTGCCCCGTGGGCGCGATCTCTATGGGCAGCGATCACATGGAAATCGACGCCGGCGCCTGCATCGACTGCGGCGCTTGCGAGGGCACCTGCCCCATGGGCGCGATCGAGGCCGAGTAATCTGTGAAACACGAAAATCTCCCGTTCTCCCACCCGGAGGGCGGGAGATTTGCTTTTTGCCCGTCCTTTTCCCAAACTCTGGATGGTTAGATTTTTCCCCTCTTTCCCGGTTCGTCAAAATGCTCCCATTTCTCCCTGCTGTTCCCAAAATCGGTTGGTTAAATCGCTGATTTTGTGGAAACTTTAACATTTAAGCCCAAAATATCATGGATTTAACCGGGCGGTTATGCTATACTGGGTAGCCGGTGGGAGATGGTTTTCCCACCGGCACCATTAGCTCGCGTCCGTCTCCGTTTTCGGGCCCGGGCGCTGAAGAATATACTATAATTTAGAGGAGGAACTTTCTATGGAAATCCGTGATCTGGAAAAGCTCGGCATCACCGGCACCAAGGGCATCGTCTACAATCCCAGCTATGAAGACCTGTATACCGCTGAGATGGACGCCGCTCTCGAGGGCTACGAGAAGGGCCAGGAGACCGAGCTGGGCGCGGTCAATGTCATGACCGGCGTCTACACCGGCCGCTCCCCCAAGGACAAGTTCATCGTGATGGACGAGAACTCCAAGGACACCGTGTGGTGGACCTCCGACGAGTTCAAGAACGACAACAAGCCCGCTTCCCAGGAGGCCTGGAACGCCTGCAAGGAGCTGGCTGTCAAGGAGCTGTCCAACAAGAAGCTCTATGTGGTAGATGCCTTCTGCGGCACCAACCCCGACACCCGCATGGCCGTGCGCTTCATCATGGAAGTGGCATGGCAGGCCCACTTCGTGAAGAATATGTTCATCCAGCCCTCCGAGGAGGAGCTGAAGAACTTCACCCCCGATTTCGTGGTCTACAACGCCTCCAAGGCCAAGCTGGACAACTACAAGGAGCTGGGCCTGAACTCCGAGACCGCCGTCGTCTTCAACATCACCAGCCGTGAGCAGGTCATCATCAACACCTGGTACGGCGGCGAGATGAAGAAGGGTATGTTCTCCATGATGAACTACTACCTGCCCCTGAAGGGCATCGCCTCCATGCACTGCTCCGCCAACACCGACATGAACGGCGAGAACACCGCCGTCTTCTTCGGCCTGTCCGGCACCGGCAAGACCACCCTGTCCACCGACCCCAAGCGCCTGCTGATCGGCGACGACGAGCACGGCTGGGACGACCACGGCGTGTTCAACTTCGAGGGCGGCTGCTACGCCAAGGTCATCGACCTGGATAAGGAATCCGAGCCCGACATCTTCAACGCCATCCGCCGCGACGCCCTGCTGGAGAACGTCACCGTGGACGAGAACGGCAAGATCGACTTCCACGACAAGTCCGTCACCGAGAACACCCGCGTGTCCTACCCCATCAACCACATCGAGAAGATCGTACGCCCCGTGTCCGCCGGCCCGGCCGCCAAAAACGTCATCTTCCTGTCCGCCGACGCCTTCGGCGTGCTGCCTCCCGTGTCCATCCTGACCCCGGAGCAGACCCAGTACTACTTCCTGTCCGGCTTCACCTCCAAGCTGGCCGGCACCGAGCGGGGCATCACCGAGCCCACCCCCACCTTCTCCGCCTGCTTCGGCCAGGCCTTCCTGGAGCTGCACCCCACCAAGTACGGTGAGGAGCTGGTGAAGAAGATGGAGAAGAGCGGCGCCAAGGCCTACCTGGTCAACACCGGCTGGAACGGCACCGGCAAGCGCATCTCCATTAAGGACACCCGCGGCATCATCGACGCCATCCTGGACGGCTCCATCCTCAAGGCCGAGACCAAGACCATCCCCTACTTCAACTTTGAGGTGCCCACCTCCCTGCCCGGCGTTGACCCCGCCATCCTCGATCCCCGCGACACTTACGCCGATGCCTCTGAGTGGGACACCAAGGCCAAGGATCTGGCCGGCCGCTTCGTGAAGAACTTCGTGAAGTACACCGGCAACGACGCCGGCAAGGCCCTCGTCGAGGCTGGACCGAAGGTGTAAGACGTTTTTAGCCTGAAAAACTGGCGGCAAAGCGCCGCGCCGTAAGCGCGGCGCTTTCCGTCCGTAAAAAGCCTCGCAGAGTTTGCGCCCGCAGGCGCAAATAAAATGAGACTTGTTTTTGGGGCGGCTTTGCTGACCCCAAAAACACCCCTCGGCCGCAAGTGTGCCCGCAGGGCGTACGCAGTCGGCCGCAACCCCTCCATCGGAAAAGCCGCAGGCTTTTTCGATGGGAAAAGAGAAATTTGGAGGTGTTTCCATTTGAAGAAAAAGGTTCAGATCACGGAGACCGTATTACGTGACGCCAACCAGTCCCTGATGGCCACCCGTCTCCCCTACTCCGATTACGCCGACATCCTGTCCACCATGGACAAGGCCGGTTACTACTCGGTGGAGTGCTGGGGCGGCGCCACCTTCGACTCCTGCCTGCGCTACCTGGGCGAAGACCCCTGGGAGCGTCTGCGCAATATCCGCAAGAATATGCCCAACACCCGCCTGCAGATGCTGCTGCGCGGCCAGAACCTGCTGGGCTACAAGCACTACCACGACGATGTGGTGGAGAAGTTCGTGGAGCTGTCCATCAAGAACGGCATCGACGTCATCCGCATTTTTGACGCCCTGAACGACTTCCGCAACATCACCACCGCCCTGGAGGCCACCAAGAAGTACGCCAACAAGCGCACCGTGGCTTCCGGCTGCATCTCCTACACCCAGAGCCCGGTGCACACCGTGGCCAAGTACGTGGAGATGTGCAAGGAGCTCAAAAACATGGGCTTCGACACCATCTGCCTGAAAGACATGGCCGGCACCATGAGCCCCTACGAGGCGGAGGGCCTCATTAAGGGCATCAAGGACGCCATCGGCGATATGCCCATTATCCTGCACACCCACTGCACCACCGGCATGGCCTACATGACCCTGATGAAGGCCATCGACTCCGGCGTAGACGTCATCGACACCGCCACCTCCTGCTTCTCCAACGGCACCAGCCAGCCCGCCACCGAGACCATGTTCTACGCTATGGAGCAGTACGGCATCGAGAACGGCCTGAACGAGGACGTCATCAACAAGGTCAACGACTACTTCAAGCCCATCAAGCAGAAGTATGTGGACTCCGGCCTCATCAACCCCAAGAGCATGGCCACCGACTCCCAGGCCCTGGTGTACAAGGTGCCCGGCGGTATGCTGTCCAACATGATCGCCAACCTGAAGGATCTGAACGCCATGGACAAGTTCGACGCCGCCCTGGCCGAGATCCCCAGCGTCCGCGCCGACCTGGGCTACCCCCCGCTGGTCACCCCGCTGTCCCAGATGGTGGGCAACCAGGCCGTCACCAACGTCCTGATGGGCGAGCGCTACAAGCAGATCTCCAAGGAAATCAAGAACTACTTCAAGGGCGAGTACGGCATCGCTCCCGCCCCCGTCAGCCCCGAGCTGGAGACCAAGATCCTGGGCGAGGGCGGCAAGCCCACCGACTGCCGCATCGAGGACGCCAAGCGCACCGGCGAGGAGTTCAAGGCCGCCCGTGAGGCCCTCGGCGACCTGTGCCGTTCCGAGGAGGACGTGATGAGCTATATCTGCTTCCCCGACCAGGCCGAGAAATTCTTCAAGGACCGTCTGGCCAAGGAGGAGAACATCGCCACCTACACCATCACTGAGGCGTAAGGGGGAGCGGTATGAATACTGTTGCTCTTATCATTTCCCTGGAGGAGATGGCCAAGGCTGGTGTCACCGCCGTGCTGGGCTATGCTGTGGTGTTTGTCGGCCTGATCCTGCTGCTGGCTGTGGTCATCCTCACGGGTAAGGCCATGGCCGCTACCAACAAAAAGGCCGAGGCTCCCGTCCCCGCAGTCGCTGCGCCTGCCGCCCCCGCGGCTCCGTCCAGCGTAGCGTCGCCCCCGGCCCCCGGCAGCGCCGGCGAGGTCAAGCTGTTCGACGTGCCCGACAAGGAGGCCGCCATGATTATGGCGATCGTAGCCGACAAGATGGGCAAGCCGCTGAACGAGCTGCGCTTCAAGTCCATTAAGGAGGTCAAGTGAAATGAAATATAAAGTGACCCTGAACGGCCGCACCTACGAGGTGGAGGTGGACGCCGGTAAGGCCATGCTGGTGGACGAGTACGAGGCCTATGCCCCCGCGCC